>CACYBR010000098.1 GCA_902772705.1 uncultured Planctomycetota bacterium | reverse complement strand
GGGAAAGATAAATAGTCTGTAAATGTTAATCTGTAACGGCTTGCGACCGTTTTGGAAATACTTTAGAAAAATTTCCACTTTTCGAGAAATTTTTTGAAAGATTTCTGCTCTAAAGACGTACTTTACAATACCGGTTCGGACGAAGGAGGCGTTTGCCTTCTCGCCGGATCGCCGAGGTAGCAATCCACCTGCCTGGGAACGCTTTTTTAAGCGGCGAACGTCGCCCCCCCAATGACGTTTGCCCTTTGAACCGTATTAGTTGCTCTTTGAGGTCGAAGTTCGAAAGAACGAGAGCTTTGAAGAACAGTTAAAACGAGAAAAATTTGCCAGTTTTGAACGAAAAGTTCAAAAATGGTCTTTTTACTAACGCCGTTTCCTTTGTATACTCCGGTTGGCGCGGTTTTTTGTCGGTGCGGAAGAAATCTTCCCGGTTTGCAGAAGACCGTTCAACCTCATAGCAGGTAAGATGAACGCCATGTTTGAATCAGTCGCTGTTTCCTCCTCGCTGGACTCTTTTTCGGACGAAGAGCTCTTGGTCGAGTATCGAACTTTTGGGGACGTGCGTTACTTTAACGAGCTTATTCGACGTTACCGTCCGGCGCTCGCGCGTTATTTGCGAGGACGTTACGGTCTCAGCGCGGACCAGCTTGACGACGCTCTTCAGGCGACATTCTTCCGCGTGTGGGAGAAACTCGGACAGTACGACGTGTCGAAAAGCGTTCGTCCATGGATCTACCGAATCGCTTCTTCCCAGACGATTGATCTTTTGCGTAAGGCCAATCGTCATGGCGTCTGCGTGTCCCTCGACGCGCCGCGTTTTTCGGAAAGCTCCTCCTGGTCCAACGACCTTGAGGGGAATGATCCTGATCCCGCCGAGGAAATCGAACGACAGGATCTTAAGGATCAGATCCGTCTTGCCGCCGAGGCGTTGCCCTCGCGTTATCGCGACGTCGTTGAAATGGTGTTCTTCAAGGGAATGACGTTCCAGAACGCCGCCCATTTCCTGAATCTTGCCTCCGCGACCGTCTCTCGACGCGTTAGCAAAGCTATCGAATTGATGAGCGCCTCGCTGCTCAACGATCGGTTGGACGTCTCCTGCGAGCGACTGATGCGTCTTGTCGAACATTGCGAGTCGATCTGACAAATCCTTCGATTTCCGCCGCGCCTACTATTCTTGTCACGTGAACTCGTCGCCGATGGCTCGGCGGCGAAGCGACGACGGCGTAGATGGCGCGAGGAAAGAAGTGAGCGATTTAGATCGTGAGAAATTGATCGACTATGTCTTGGGGCGAATGAGCCCCGAAGATTCCGTCGCGTTTGAACAACGCGTCCGGAAGGAGCCTGAATTGGCCCAGTCGCTCTCGACTCTTCGCGCTGAACTCGTTAGTTGTTCGACGTTGGCCGGGAACAATCAGTTTTTGCAATCTCTTCTCAATCGCAAAGTTCCGAATTTAACTTCCGAAAAAGTCGAAGCCGGCTCAGACGTTCCTGAAGAATCCGTTTCCGATTCGTTTGAGCCTTCAGAGGGCGAGTCTGTTTCTTCTTCTGAAAATCGCGCCGATTCTCTAAGTCCGGCGAAACGAAATAAGAAACGTCTGCGGTTCATTCCGAAACGTGTTGTCGTGCCGCGTCGCGTCGAAGACGCCGCGTTGATTTTCAAGCGCGCCGCCATCCTCACCGACGAAGAGCGACGACGTAAGCTTGCGACGCCGTCTCGAATGACAAAGGCGCAGCTGCGTTCTTTCTTCTCTCATTTAGGGGTCTCTTATCGGTGGAGCGACGTGATTCCCAACGTCGCCGGTTGTTTTTCCTCAACCGCTTATATCGATTCAGACGCGCTGATTAGATCGTCTGCGACTTTTGACGAGCTCGAGGAAAGCTTCGTTTCTTCGCCGTCGGATTTTGATTCGAGGGAAATTCGAATCGAGGCGCCTCTGTGCGAATTTGACTCTCCTGCGATCAATCAGGTCCCCTTCGATTCGGACGAGCTGCGTATCTCGACCGAGAACGTCGAGCGTTTACCCGGCGGCATAGCCGTTGTTTCTGGCGTGAACGACGTTCCGTCAGAGTCTTCGCTTATCTTTTCAGAACCGGACGTCGAGTCGGAAATCGCTACTCGTTATACGCTCAATCCGCTCGAATACGTCAACGGTCGCGCGGTTCCCGTCGAGCCGTCTGTTCAAAAAGCGAGCGACGAGCCTTTAGAAGCTCCTCATGAAGAGCTTTCCGGCGTTTCCGGGGTCGCCGAGCCGTATGAGTTTGACGAGCTCGATGCGAAGATTCCGGAAACTCCGACGATAGAGACCGCGAAGATTGAGACGCCGTCGTCAGAGAAGTTGACGTCAGAACAGGAGCTTTCTGCAGAAACGCCGACGCCGTCTTTCGAATCAGTCGCAAAATCGGTTGCAGAACCAGTCGCAGAACCAGTTGCAGAACCAGTCGCGGAATCGGTCGCAGAACCAGTCGCGGAATCGGTCGCAGAACCAGTCGCGGAATCGGTCGCAGAACCAGTCGCGGAATCGGTCGCGGAACCTGTTGCCGCTGCGAAATCGACGATTACAAGGGAAGAAGTCCTTGCCGAAGCGGCGGCTGTCTTTGGACAGAGCGCCAAAATCTTACTTCAAACGTCGCCCGCATATTATGCCGTCGAACGCGACGCGGAAGACGACGAAGAAAACGGACCGACTCTCACCGCCGAAGACCGACTGCTGGCTGAATTGCTCGGACACGAACCCAGCGCGATCGAACGTAATGAGTATTACTGGGAGGAAGAGAACGCGCGACGCGATGACGACGCGGAAAATATTAAGTCGCACGGTTTGTTGACGAAAGCGTTTCTTCTTGTCACCGCCCCCCCTGTTTGGGTAGGGCGTCTTGCCATTGGCGCGTTCCATCTGTTTGTGCCAGAGGATTTTGAACGCAAAGAAGCCAGAAGCCAGACGCGGCGACGTTCGGACAAACGCGAGCCCGGGAGAGTCGTCGACGTCGTCGTGCCCATGGTCGCCGGCGTCGCGCTGGCCGTCGGAGTCGTTTTCCCGGCGTTAAAATACGTTGTGACCGAGATTTTTATTACGGTTGCTGAGAGTAGAGTGAGAAAGCTCAGCGGGAACGTTACGCTCTCGCCGGAAGAGGCCGAGTTCGACGTGATCCCTTTGATTTCAGAACAGATCCTGTTTCCAAGATACGAGGCCGTAGAATTTGACGGCGCCACGAGAGATCCCGACTCTATGGAAAACGACGGCCTGCCCGTGATGAAGGTTGACGAATAGTCCTCTTCCACGCGGCTCGACTTCTTTCATTATTCCGAGAGGGCGCTCTTTTCTTCGCCCTCCTGGTCGGCGCGAACCTCCGTTTTCTCAGATTCTTCGTTCTCTGGCGCCGGCTGATCCCTCGATTCAAAAGAGGAATCAATTTCGTGCAAGAGAACCTTGAGGTTTTCCATTTGAACGAAGAGGAGGCGTTCTTCCGGCTTCGGAACAGACGAATTGTTGAAGGAGTCCCTGCCGCGGACCAGAACAAGGCGTCCTCCGTTTGACAGCGTAATGGGCTCGACGTATTTTTTCACGGGCGACCGGCCTGCCGAGACGGAGCGGTCGTTTGCGATATCGTCTTTATTTTGAAGCTCCTGAAGAAGTCTGGATAATTCAGTCTTCTCATTGTCAAAGACGTCGTCCTGAGGATCAACGACCACAAGCGTCTTGCCTTCTTTGAGGCGTTTATAAGCGTAGTCGAAGCCTTCCTGCGAGTACGTTTCGCCGCCATGAAGAACGACCAGAACCTCTGAATCGAGCTCCGGATCGTCATGAGCGACGCAAAACGCGTTGTAATAACGGCAGAGCGTCGAGTAAAGATGGTAATATCCCGAAGGGTCCGGATCGCCAAAACGGTCGGCGCCGCGCATGAGTTCTTCCCAGCAGATCAGGACGCGACCCTGCCGCGCATATTCGACATATTTGGACACGTCGGCAAGCTCGGGACGATCGAGCGTCCACGCAAATGCGTTGATCCAGAGGCGATATACGTCCAGATACTGGAGGAAAAACGGGGAGAATAGATTCTGATCGCCGACGACGACAATCTTTCCTTCCTTCTGATTCTTGGCCAGAAGAACGCCGGAGGGCCCGATCGGTTCGTTTTGATCTCTGATAAAGTTGCCAAAAAAACCAACATCCGCCTCGCCATAGATCGGAATGCCGGCGGCGTCCTGCCAGGACGAAGGACCCGACCATGCGACCGCAAAGCGAGGATCGACGCCTCCTCCCGTCTGGAACGCAATTTGACGAAGGCCTTGCGTTATGGGGTGAGCGTCAAACGTGTCGATATAGATCCAGCCGACGCCCGAGGAACCCAAACTTTGGTCGGCGTCGCATACGCAGTAAAATTGCGGTTCAACGTCGAGTTCGTGGAGAAGCGGGTGTAGTCGCGATTGATGGAAATAACAGTTTGTATGATCGACGATAAGGAACAACGAACCGCCCGCTTCGACGAAGTCGCGTATCGCAATAATTTCGGAGACGAAGAACGGCGCTTTATCTCCTGACGGAAGATTCAGAAAGAGCGTTTTGCAGCGCGACAAGACTTGAGGGGAAAGCGGTTCGTCGGACTCGTATTTTTCCACTCGAACGCCCTGTGACTTCAAATAACTAAAAGCTCGATGGAACGAATAGATCCTGTGGTAGTATCGGTCGTCTAATGTAAGGGGGTAATCGGAAAAATCATGCGCATGACGCATGTCGATGAGAACGTCGCAAGTCTTCTGTCCTTCGTCGTACGGCGCTACCTGATCGAGAATGTCGAAGCTGCTTTCGTCGTCTGCAAGTTCAAAATTAAGATCGGCGGATTCTGATTCGTCCGCGGCGTCTCCCTCGTCAACGACGCTTCCGTCGGGACGACCTTCGGCGTCGCCGACAAAGACGACGTTAGAAGGGGCGTCTGTCGTGACGGCGGCTTCTTCTTGTCTCTCTTTTTCCTCTTCCGCCTGGTCGATTTTGAATTGCGCGTCAGAGTCATAGAGAACGACTGGATCCGTTGCGAACGGCGTCTTAGAGTCGGGCGGCTGGGCGGCGGCTCCGGCGTCGTCGGAAAACGCCGCGTTTTGCAGAGGCATAGCAGTAGAAACGAACACGATTGCGAAGAGGACAAGCGCAGTCGCACGCACGCCGTTAAGAAGACGATTCACGATTGATCTCCCGTGTTTTGCGCGTCGCGATTTAAGTCCAACGCCGCTGGGAACGCCAAACGATTTCAAGGGACGACGAACCAGAGTCGCGCTAACGCGTTTGCGTAAGACAGACTCCGCGTTCGATTCCAGATTATAATTGCGTCGTCAGCGTTTTCAACCTTCAACGCCAGGGTTGACGGCTTTTTAGAAGAAAGTATATTCTTAACGTGCGCGCAAGCCGCAGAAACGCGCGTTTCTTACACGCGCCCTTTTAGACCAGCGCTAACTGTCAACATGGCCAAAATCCTGATAACTTCCGGTCCGACTCGTCAATACCTCGATCCCGTCCGCTATCTGACCAACGCGTCGAGCGGTCGTATGGGAGCGGCGTTGGCTCAGGCTTGCCTTGACGCCGGCTACGAGGTTGTCGTCGTAAGCGGACCTGTGGAGATCGAGTATCCGCGCGGCGCGGAAGTCGTGCGCGTTGTTTCGACTGACGAAATGCATATCGCCGCGATGCAGCGTTTCAAAGAATGCGTCGGCGCGATCGGCGCTGCGGCTCCCTGCGACTACAAGCCTTTTTCCGTACTCGCCGATAAATTGTCGAAGGACGACTTTATCCGCAAACCGGACGCCAACGGCGAACTGTTCCTGCGGTTGCGCGAGACCCCCGACATTATGGCGGCTCTTGGCGACATGAAGCGCAAGGACGACGACCCGGAGGGCGCGCAGTGGCTTGTCGCATTCGCGCTGGAAACTTCGGATCATCATATTAAAGCGCTACAAAAGTTGCAACGTAAACATTGCGACCTGATTGTCGTCAACGGGCCGGCTTCGATTAACGGTTGTAAAACAAGCGTTGAAATTCTCAACGTGGAAGGCGATTGCCTTGCGAGCGTCGACGGCGATAAGTTCGAGGTTGCCAAAGAACTCGTTTCCGTGATACTGGAATATGTTCGGAATCGCGCTTGAGCGTTTCCTTTTACCGCCGCGTCTTTGCGACGTCAAAGGCGCGTTCCCACATTATTGAAGGAAGGAAAAAATGAGCGGGTGTTCGCATAACTGCGAGACGTGCGGCGAGAATTGTTCTTCTCGTAAGTCCCCCGAATCGTTGCTCGAGAAGCCTCACGAAATGAGCCGAATTGAGAATGTTATCGGGATTGTGAGCGGCAAGGGCGGCGTCGGCAAGTCTTTGGTCGCGGCGCTTCTCGCCTGCGCTTCCCAGCGACGAGGATATCGCACCGCGATTCTTGACGCCGATATTACCGGTCCTTCCGTACCGAAGGCGTTCGGAATTGCCGAACGCATGGCGGGCTCTCCGTTTGGAATTACGCCTGTTCAAACGAAGACTGGCGTCTCCGCCGCTTCGATCAACCTGCTGATGGAAGACCCAACGCAGCCGGTTGTATGGCGTGGTCCTGTGATCTCGGGCGCCGTCAAACAATTCTGGAAGGACGTGATCTGGAGCGACGTCGACTTTATGTTTGTCGACATGCCCCCGGGGACGGGCGACGTTCCTCTTACGGTTTTCCAGTCAATTCCAATCAAGGGGATTGTCGTAGTCGCAACGCCGCAGGATCTCGTCTCTTTGATCGTTACGAAAGCGATCAGAATGGCAGAGATGATGAAGATCCCTGTTCTCGCGCTTGTTGAGAATATGTCCTATTACAAGTGCCCGCACTGCGGCGAAGAACTTTC
>CACYBR010000097.1 GCA_902772705.1 uncultured Planctomycetota bacterium | reverse complement strand
TATAACGTCGCAAATCCACGTTGGACCTTTGTTTTACACATTGGGGGTCTTTTATGAGAAAACGAGGTTTTACGCTCGTCGAGCTTCTCGTCGTCATCGCTATTATCGGTATTTTGATCGGGCTCCTTCTGCCGGCAGTACAGGCGGCGCGCGAAGCGGCGCGGCGTATGCAGTGCACGAACAACCTTAAGCAGCTGGGACTGGCGATCCAAAACTACCACGACGTGAACAACTGCTTGCCGGGCTTTGGTATGGGCGGCACGATACCTTACGACTACACGCCCTATGTCGGTATGTTGCCGTTCTTTGAACAGAACTCGCGCTATCAGGTGATCGCCGCCGGCGACGCCAACGGCGTATGGCAGATCGAGCCGTTTGACGCCTCCAGCGAAGCGTTCCTGGGCGTCATTCCCACCATCCTTTGCCCCTCCGATGGAATGTCCTCACAAGGGACTCCCTCTGGCGGCTCCAAGCCGTTCGCGGCGTGCAACTACCGTTTCAGCCACGCCGACGCGGTTAATGGTCGCGGATGGTGGAACGACTGCCGTTCCAACAACGCTAACTGCCCGCACAACTCTCGCTCCGCCTTCACGATGGTTCACTCCGGGCGCGGCGTCGGTCACGGGTGGTGCCCCAACCTTTCCGCCGTCGTCGACGGTCTGAGCAACACGGTCTTCATGTCCGAACGTTGCGCCAGCCCTTCCGGTCGATGGGACAACGGCCCTGATATGAAGGTCAAGTCCGGGTTCGTCGTTGGCGTCGGCATGTGGAGCGGCAGCCCGAAGGCTACCTGCATGACGCAAGTCGGCAACAATGGCAACTATATCGCCACGGCTAACGGTCGTAACGGTTCGGGAAGCCTCTTCGGAATGTGGTACAACTTCCACGCGATCGTCCACTTGATCATGCCGCCTAACGGTCCCTCCTGCGGCGATTCCGATCAGGACACCCTCGTCATGACCCCGACAAGCTATCACAGCGGCGGCGTCAACTGCGTACTGGGCGACGGTTCTGTTCGATTCGTAAGCGACACGGTCGACTGCGGCGACCTCTCGGTGCCCGTCTCTCTTAACCCGGCGGGTAAAACGAACGATCACCCGGTCACCGGTCCCAGCCCTTACGGCGTCTGGGGCGCGATGGGCACGATCAACGGCGGCGAATCGCTGTCGAACATCTGAGCCCTGCACGGAGCCGTTCCTTGCGTAATTTGATCTGGATTTAAGTGGAACAGAGACCGCGCGTTTCGGCGTTTGCCGTGCAAGCGCGGTCTCTGTTTTTACGATAGTCGAGAGGATCCTATGAAATCAACATTCCGAATTCTGTGCGTAACGCTCTGTTGCGTTTTGACGGTCTGCTGCTGCGGTTGCCACAAGGGAGGAAAAGGCTCGCGTTCCGGACTTGTGCCAGCCGCTGGCGTCGTCATGTACAAGGGCGAGCCCGTCGCAGGCGCGACGATCGAAATGCGTCCTTCTTCGCCCGATCAAATCAACAGCGTCGCCGTCGGTCTTACCGACCCCAACGGAAAATTTATCTTAATGACGGATCGTCCGAACGACGGGGCTTTTCCGGGCAAATATAAGACGGTTGTCAAAAAGCAGGTCGAAATGATCGACGGCATGACCCGAGAAGAACGCGACAATAAGCTCAGGGATGAAGGAAAAGGAAACGACCTTTACTTCGACAAGAGCAAGGTGAAAGTTGAAAACCTCGTCCCTGTAAAATATTCCGAGCCTGACGCCACTCCGCTGGAAATTGAAATTCCTGCCAAAGGAAATAAGAATATCACGATCACGCTCGAAGACTGACAAGCTTGACAGAATCCTGTCAAGTCGCCCCCCATTTATCGTTTCACAAGGAGAGAAACTCTTGAAAAAGACTCTGAAACTATCGCTCGCGCTCGCGTGCGCTATTTTCTCCCTCGGTTTTCTGACGACGCCAACGCCGGCGGCGGAAAATGACGGCGGAACGAACGGCGTCAAGCGCGTCGTACTCATTGGCGTCGACGGCGGCGGCGCGTTCTTTAAGGACGCGGATATGCCCAATCTCCAGCGCATCATGAAAGACGGCGCTGTAAGCTACAAGGTTTTGACGTCCAATCCGTCGATCAGCGCCCAATGCTGGGGCGCGATGCTTCACGGCGTCACGCCCGAATTTCACGGACTGACCAATGGAATCGCGGGTCAGCGTCCCTACCCTGAAGACAGCCTTTTCCCGTCTGTTTTCCGCGTTATTCGCGAAAATCGACCCGACGCGACCCTTGCGTCGATCGTCAACTGGAATCCCGTCAACATTGGAATCGTCGAGAACAATCTCGGCGTCGTCAAGGAGCATGGCGAAAACGACAAGATCGTAACGGATCTGGTTTGCCAGTACCTCGAAAAGAACGATCCGACGTTCCTTTTCGTCCACTATGACGAGTGCGACGGCGCCGGACACCGCAAGGGATACGGCACAGAAACTCATCTGGCGCAACTCCATACGACCGACGGATATATCCAGCGAATCTACGAAGCGCTCGAAAAGCGCGGCATGATCGATTCCACGCTCTTCATCGTGACCGCTGACCACGGCGGAACGAACAACGACGGCAAGAGCGGCAGTCACGGTGGATGGACCGACGCCGAAAAGTACATCATGGTCGCCGCGGCTGGACCAGGCGTCGAACATGGCGAGATTCAGGAAATGCAGGTCCGCGACCTTTCCGCCGTCGTCCTTTACGCGCTCGGACTCGCCGACAAGCAGCCCGAAACATGGACCGCTCGCGTGCCCTCCGGCCTCTTCAAGGGCGTTGTCGCTAAAGAACGACCCGTCTACACGATCAAGTACGCTTTCGAACACCGAACGCACGAAAACAAGCCGACCCCGACCGGCGACAAGTCTGCTGTCGCAGCTATTGGCGAAGATCGCGTACGCGCTTATCTGCCCTTTGACGGCTCCGCCGACAACGCAAAGAAAGGCGACGTCAAGACGACTCTTAACGGCAAGCTGTACTTCGTCGAAAACGGATTCTTCGGCAAGAGCGCACAGTTCGACGACGGATGGATCGCGCTCGACGGCTGGAAGCCCGGAACCGACAGTTTCTCCGCCGCGTTCTGGATCAAGACCGGCGGCGTCGACGACGACCCGGCGATTCTGTCCAATAAGGATTGGCGCAACGGAACGCTCGACGGCTTTATCCTTTCGCTCAGGGCGAGAGACGTCAAATTCAACGTCGGCTCCGGCGGAAAAGCGCGTATGGATCAGGAGTATAGCCTCCCGATCGATTTCAAGGACGGATGGGTTTACGTCGTCTTTGTCGTCGACCGCAAAGCGGGCGAGGTGCGGTTGTCTTACGACTTCGGACCCTTCACGACGACGAAGATCTCCGACGCGCTCAAGGACGTCGATTTCAACGCCAAGTCCCAAACGGTCAATATCGGTCAGGACGGCACAGGGCAATACCGTGTCAATCTCGGAGCCGAGCTTGACGAGTTCATTCTGCTCGACGGAGTCCTGACGGACAAGGACGTCGCGGCGCTCAAGGGCGTCTACCTCGGACGCTGAGCTTTTGTCGTGAAAGTCTCCGTTTAACGATTAACCAAAGAAGTCTCGCGAGTTCCACGCGGGACTTCTTTT
>CACYBR010000096.1 GCA_902772705.1 uncultured Planctomycetota bacterium | reverse complement strand
TACAGCGCGACCGTCTCCGTCTCGACGAAGCCGAAAGCGCTCACGCCCCTCGACGCCCCGACCTGGAAGTCCTCCTCCATGACCGCCAACTCCATTACGGTCGTATGGAACGCCGTCGACAATGCTTCTGGCTACGTCGTCGAATACAAGGGACCGACGGATACGAACTTTACCCCGTTGCCGAAAACGAACGCGACGACCCTCACGATTACGGGTCTTACGTCCGAAACGACGTACAAGCTCCGCGTTCTCGCGGTCGGCGACGGCGATAATTACGCCGATTCCGGCTACGGCGCCATCAAGGCCGTCAAGACGAAGACGGGGTCAGAGACGCCGTCGACGACCGTTACGACGTACGAAGACGTCGTCAACGCGAACGACGGTAAAATCTCGCTCAGAGAGGCGATTACCCTCTATGCCAACGCCGGCGACACGGTTACGTTCGCGCCCGCGCTCAAGGACGAGGCGATCACGCTCGATCCGGAGCTTGGCCCGATCAACGTGGGTAAGAACATCACGATCGACGCGTCGAATCTGTACTCGACGGAATCGTCAACGTCGGGCGTAACCCTCAACGGAAACGCCGCCACGCGCATCATGGAAGTCGCGTCCTCCGTCGACTGTCTGACGATTATCGGGGTCAGATTCGCGAACGGGTATACAGACGGAGCCGGCGGGGCGATCGACAGCCATTCGCAGAAGCTCGTCGTCGTTGATTCCGAGTTCATCGGCAATCATGCCGGACGGGGCGGCGCGATCTCTTGCGACGGCGCGGAACTCGTGGTCCAAACCTCAATGTTCGTTGGCAACACGGCGGAAGAAGGCGGCGCGATCTACACGCCGCTGCGCGCGTCTGTTGACAATTCGACTTTTGACAATAATGAAGCGACCGTCCTGGGAGGCGCGATTTGCTGCTATGGCTCGAATCTGACCGTGACAGATTCCGAGTTCACTGCGTGCCGCGCCTCCCGGGGCGGCGCGATCGCCTGCGACGATTCGGGAGATTCTCATCTCATTGAAAATTCGAATTTCGTCTTCAACGAAGCGACAACCGACGGCGGCGCAATCTACTGCTATACGGCGACGCTCGTCGTTAATAATTCGGAATTTCGCAGTAATCGTGCCAAACGCGGCGCCGCCGTGTTCCACGAGCTGGAAGTTCCGAACGCCGACGAGAAGACGATTGTCGAGCGCTCGTCGTTTTCCGACAACCAGGCGGAAGAAGGCGGCGCGATATACAGCCTCGATTCTGAAACGACCGTTAAACATTCTGAGTTCATTGCGAACATCGCCGGCCTTGGCGGCGCTATTTACGCCGGGGCGTCTACCCTGATTGAAAACTCGCGTTTTAACAATAATCAGGCTAACAGATTAGACTGGACCGAAGGCATGGGGGGCGCGATCTTTACCCGAAATTCTGCGCTTACCGTTAAACAGTCAGAGTTCATCGCGAACGGCTCCGAACTTGGCGGCGCGATCTTCAGCGAAGCTCAGACTGTTATCGAAAACTCCCTGCTCGCTCAAAACGCCGCCTTGTTCGGCGGCGCCGTCGAACTCTTTGGCCAATTGACGCTCAACGGCTCGACGATTACGAACAACGACGCGTCCTACTCTGGCGGAGGAATCGATCTCGACGGAAACGCTGTCCTGAACGCTTACAACTCGATTATTGCCGGCAACACGTCGACGGACGGAAGCGACGACGTCAATAAATATATCGACGCGCTTGACGACGTTAAAGCAAACGCGTGGAACGTCCTTTCGAGCTATACCGCCTGGGATTCCGGCGTCAATCGGCTAACGTACGACCCGAACAAGCCGCTCTTTACCGACGCGGCGCAGGGCGATTACACGCTCGCGACAGGCTCGCAGGCGCTCAATAAAGGCGCTAACGCGTACGCGACGGCGCTGACCGACCTTGCCGGCGCTCCGCGCATTATCGGCGGAACCGTCGATTTGGGCGCCTATGAATCCGACGACGTCGACCTGATTCAGCTCGTCGCGCCGACCTGGAAGTCGTCCTCCTCGACGTACAACTCCGTCACGGTCGCGTGGAATCCCGTCGACAACGCCTCCGGATACGTCGTCGAGTACAAGAACTCGAACGACGCGAACTATACCGCCTTGCCCAAGACGACCGCGACGACGATCACGATCCAGGGTCTCGCGTCGGAAACGACCTACAAGCTGCGCGTCTACGCCGT
>CACYBR010000095.1 GCA_902772705.1 uncultured Planctomycetota bacterium | reverse complement strand
GAGAATGAACGCCAGCGACGTCATGAGAATCGGACGGAAACGCAGTCGGCACGCTTCAAGCGTCGCCGCGCGCCCGGGCTTCTCGTTCTTGAGTTGTTCGTCTTTCGCGAACTCGACGATAAGAATCGCGTTTTTGCACGACAGACCAATTAGAACAAAGAATCCAACCTGAGTGAAGATGTTCATATCCGAACGCCCGATGTTGACGCCTACGAGCGAGCAGAGCAGGCACATTGGGACGACGAGCACGATCGACAGCGGAAGCGACCAGCTCTCATAGAGCGCCGCAAGGAGCAGGAATACGAGAACCGTCGCAAGAATGAAGACGTAGACCGCCGTGTTGCCGGCGCGTTTCTCCAGCAGCGAGAGCTCTGTCCATTCGTACGACATGGTCTGAGGCAACGTTCGCGCGAGGAGCGACTCCATCGCTTTCATCGCTTCGCCCGTGCTGTAACCCTGCGTGGTTTGCCCGGAAATCGCCGAGGATGGAAATTGATTGAAGCGCTTGATGGAAAGGGGACCGGTCGAGTCGCGCGCCGTCACGAGGGAGCCCAGCGGAACCATCTCCCCCTTGGCGTTGCGAACGCGAAGACGATAGACGTCCTCCTTGTCGAAGCGGTAAGGCCACTCTGCCTGCGCCTTAACCTGAAAGCTTCGTCCGAAAAGCGTCAGATCGTTGACATAGTCGCCGCCGAGGTAAATGCTGATCGTGTCGAAAAGGTCCTCAAGGTCGACGTTCATTGATTTGACTTTTTTGCGGTCGACGTCGAGCCAAACCTGTGGAACCGCGCTTCGGATCGCGTTCTGAAGCGAGTAAACCTCGGGCGTCTTCGACGCTTCGTCGACTATCTGGTCGCCGATCTCCTGCAGCGCCGCAAGGTTGTTCGTTCCGCTCGTATCCTGAAGCTGAAGCTTCCATCCGCCGAGGCCGACCCCGTCGATTGGCGGCGAACGAAACACATAAGCGCGTCCTTCCGTAAGCTTGGAGAATTTTTCCAGTAGTTCTTTCTGGATCACGGAGTCGGAACGTCCCGTTTTGGCGCGTTCCTCATAAGGACTGAGAACGAACGACATTGTTCCGACGTTTGACGCCGCGCTGTCGACGAGACGACTGCGCCCTTCAATTCCCGTGACGTATTCCACGCCGTCCGTTTCCAGCGCGAGTCGGTAGCATTTGCGCATCATTTCACGCGTTCGGAAGAGAGACGAAGAGTCTGGCAACTGAACGGCGCCGGTCAATATGCCCTTGTCTTGGACCGGAACGAAACCCGTGGGCGTCGTCTTGAAGTATTCGGACGTCAGATAGAGCAATCCTGCATAAAGCGCGAGCACGATCACGGCGACGCGCAAAAGTCCGGAAACGACGGCGACATAGACCGACGTCGTGAGCTTAAAGACGCCGTTAAAGAGTTTGAAGAACGGTCCCAGAAGCGTGTCGACCAGCCACGAAATCGGGTCGCGCCGCGCGCCTCGCGGAAGGAGATAGCATGCGCAGAGCGCCGGACTGAGCGTCAGCGAGACGAAGCATGAAATCAGCGTCGAGACGGCGATCGTGAGCGCGAATTCACGATAGAACGCGCCGACGAGTCCTGGCACGCACGCCGCTGGTACGAACACGGACGAAAGGACGAGCGCGATGGCGACGAGCGCGCCTGAGACCTCTTCCATTGCTTTATATGCCGCGTCTTTGGGGGACAGACCGTTCGCCATGTGACGTTCGACGTTTTCGACAACGACGATCGCGTCGTCGACGACAATTCCAATTGCGAGAACGAGTCCGAAAAGGGAAAGGTTGTTCAAACTGAAGCCGAACGCGTACATTGCCGCGCAGGTTCCAATGAGCGAGATTGGAACTGCGAGGAGCGGAATGATCGCCGCGCGCCAGCTCTGAAGGAAGACAATCACGACGAGCGCGACGAGAACGAGCGCTTCAACGAGCGTCTTTTTAACTTCGCGGATCGATTCGCGAATATACGGAGTCGTGTCGTAAGTGTAAACGTATTCGATTCCTTTGGGAAACTCCGACGACATTTCGTCGAGCTCCTCGCGGATTCTGTCCGCCGTCGCGAGCGCGTTCGCTTCTGGAAGCTGATAGATCGAAAGCGTGACGGAAGGAAGTCCGTTGAAGGAGCTCGTAACTTTCTCGGAAAGCCCGGTGAGCTCGACGCGCGCGACGTCGCGCAGGAGCGTGACGCGTCCGTCGACGTCGGTCTGGACGACGATTTGCTCGAATTCCTCCGGTTCAACGAGCCGTCCCTTGAGGTCGATTGGACGCTGGAAGACGATCGGACGATCGACAGGCGGGTCGCCGAGCGAACCGGTCGCGACCTGCTGATTCTGCTCTTTAATCGCTTTAACGACGTCGCTGGCGTTGAGCTTGCGCGCCTCCATTTTCGCAGGATCGAGCCATACGCGCATCGCGTAGGCTTTTTCGCCCCAAATAGAAATATCGCCGACGCCGTCGACGCGCGCGAGTTCGTCGCGAACTCGATGTGAGACGTAGTTGCTCAGATAAACCTGATCGAATTCCCTGTTGGGCGAGATGAAGTTGATTTGCATCAGGGTCGTCGGCGATCTCTTGCGGACCGTGACGCCCGTCTTGCGCACCTCCTCCGGAAGCTTTGAGGTTGCGAGCGCGACGCGGTTCTGAACGCGGACCAGCGCGTCGTCGAGGTTGGCGCCGGTCTCGAACGTGACGGTTAAACTCATCTGACCGTCGTTCGTGCTGTTGGACTCCATGTAGAGCATGTCTTCAACGCCGTTGACCTGATCTTCGATGAGCTCGGCGACCGTGTCGGCGACGGCGCGCGCGTTTGCGCCGGAATAACTTGCGCGAACGCTGATCGTCGGCGGCGCGACGTTAGGATACTGCGCAAGAGGTAGTCCGAAGTAAGCGATCGAACCGACGAGAACGATTAGGATCGATAGAACGCTTGCGAAGATCGGACGATCAATAAAGAATTTTGCCATAATGCGTCGCTCCTTTCAGATCACCGAGTGAGCGACCATTGGTAAATGTCGTCGCTGGAGGAGGAACCATCCTCGTAAACAACGGTTCCGTCTTCTCGCAGGATCCTCGTGGACGACTGAGGCGCGGCTTCCTCAGGTGCGACGATGGAATCCGGACGGAGCCGCAAGAGGTTGTCGACGACGACGCGTTCGCCAGGTTCGAGTCCCTGTTTAATAACGCGCATGTTGTCGTCCTGAAGGGGACCGAGGACGACCTGACGAAAATCGACTCCGTTTTGTTCCGTGAGGACGTAAACGCGCTTGACGTCCTGGTCTGTGACGATCGCTTCTTCGGGCACGATCACGCCTTCGTATTCGGGCGACGTCGGGAAGAGCACGCG
>CACYBR010000094.1 GCA_902772705.1 uncultured Planctomycetota bacterium | reverse complement strand
GCGGCAAAAATGGACGCGATCGGCGCGACAATAAAAAGCGCTGTCGAAACGAAGGAAAACAGTCGAATCGACCACTCCGAAGAATTGGATGAAAAAATAAGTCCTAACCCCAGCGCGCGGAAAAACGCGCCGAGCGCGCCGCACGTAAACGCGACGCAAAAGCTCGACCAGATCATCGTGTAGAGCAACTTAATCCGGCGGTTGCGCCGTTCCGCGTAAAACGGCGAGATCGACCCGTACAAATCTTCGTCGTAGGAATTGGCGGTCGGATACGCGCTGCCAATCGCGGACGGCCGACCATTGAGAACGTTCGGCGCGCCGGCAACCGGCACGTTCGCGGCGCCGCGCGCGGCGTTGTACGCCTGCATAAAGGCGTTCTCCGTGCGCATCGGCCGCGAGCTCTCTCCCTGACGCCATACGAGCGAGTTAAAGTCCGCGCGGCCCTGTTGCACGAAAGAAAGAATCTCCGAGACGGTATAGGGGCCGTAGCCGGTCTGACCGTCCGAGCTGTAATACCATTCGCTCCTCTCGCCGGCGGCGCGCGGAGTCGCCTGAAATTCGAGTATCTCGCCGACCGGTCGCGCGTTCTCGCCCTGGCGCCATGCGCGCGCGGTCGGCGGAAGAGAGCCGGCGCGCAGCGCGTCGACAATCTGCGCGCTCGTCAACGGACCAAGCTGGTCGGAGCCGTCGATCGTCACGAACCACTCCGCGCCGTAACTCTGACCCATTGGAAGGGGCGACGCGCCGGGCAGGCCAGCGTTAAACGCCTGGTAAAACTCGGCGACCTCGGCTGCGGGACGCCAGTCGACCGCGTCCGCAGAAATCTCCGTTTCACGGTTGATTTTACCGTCCTTGATCATCTGAACGATTCTCTCAGACGGCAACGGACCAAACGCGCGACCTACCACTTTGACGTAATATTTGGACATAACTATTTCGCCTCGTTATTATTGTCAACGCCCGCGTCGTCCGCGGAGCTCTCTTTCTGGAACGCTGAAGAATGCGAAGCGCCAAAGAGCGCGCCAAGCCGCGCCTTTTCGTCCTCGCGCTCTTGCGCCGTTGCGTGCGGTTCTGCAATCCTGCGGACGTCGTTGACATAGCGCGCTATGATCAACATCCGATGCATAAACGCGAGTCGCGACGCCGCCGCCGTCACAGTCAGAAACAGCCCGAGATTCAGCAGCGCCGCGTCCTTGAAAAGATTGCTGGCAAATATGCCGGCAAGAAGGACGATAGAAACGATCTTGTTAAAATCGAATTGACTCCCTAAAGCCTCCGCGCTCAATTTGCCGCTCAGGAACAGAACCGCCACATGATAGATAAAAAACGCGAGCGCGCCGAGGTACGTCGCATAAAACGTCCACGCAAGCTTCGTCGGCGCGCGTAAAAGCATGCGGTTGCCGTCGAGCGACTCTACCGTCTTGATTCCGTCGGCGATCCCGCCGAGAATCGCGACAAAGAACCAAACGAGATCTACGACGGGAATGAGATTCAGCGTCGCCGCGAGCAAGGGCGTCGTGCGCGCTATCTTAGGATCGAGCGATTTCCAGTAGAAAAACAGGAACGCGCTTCCGCCAAGTTTGAAAAGCGCCACGAGCGCCAGAAGGACCGGAAGATACGCTTTTCCGGGGAGCATCGCCAATCCCTGAAAGACGAAAAACGCCGCTGCCGCCGTTACGAGAACATTCAGAAGCAGACAGACGAACAACCAGCGGTTGACGCTGACGTTCGTACGACGCTCTTCGAGTTCGGCGGACACGTCTGGACGCGGCGCGAGAACGTCGGAGAAATCGTCTTTTTCCCAAATGTATTCATGGCGGGGCTTTTCATTCGGACTCATGGAACCGTTTCCTCGTCGATTGTAAAAAGCGGACCTTATTCAACCCGAACGTAGACGGGAGACCAGCGACATTGCGTCAAGTCTCTCGTCGTGTTGAACGTCGCGCCGTCCTTCGACATAACGCCGATCTGTTCCGCTGTCGCGTCGGCGCCGCGCGCGAGCCAGAGCGTCGCGCCCTCGGGCGCCTTCTTGCCCGTGCCGACGACCAGCTTCGGTTCAGAGTTCACGTCGTCGAGATAACCGATCCACTGGTACTTGCGCCCGAGAGGACGCGCTCCGTCGTCAAACGCAGTCTTAACGCTGGCGAGCGTCTTAACAAGGTCGGGGGCGTCGCGCAGCGCCTTTTTGGCGATCTCGCGCTGTTCCAGAAGCTCCTTGCTCGGCTGATACGCGTTGATCGAGAAGTCGAACCCTGAGGTCTTGCGCGTCGTCTCGAGCCACGTATGGAGTTCCTCAAACCCGGGATACGACTCGGAGGCGAGGACGAACACGGCGAGCGTCTGAAGCTTGACAACAGGATCAAGCGTCTGTTCCTCGGCGGAATTGAGCTCGCGAAGCGCAAACTCGACGACCTCAAACCAACGTTCCGGGGTAGGTTCGGTCCTGAACGCGTCGCTCGCCTTCTTCGCAATCGTATACTGAACGGACGGTTTGGAGGCGGCGACCTTCTCCGAATCGAAATTGTCGACGGCAAAGCCTTTGGTCGACTCGTCGTCTGGATCAGCCAGATATTTCAGATTGGACTTGCCTCGCTCAGGAGCCGACGTCAGGTAATAGTAGCGGTCGTCCTTGGAGTCGTAGAAGGTCCACGTCTGAGTTTTGAGTTTTTCCAGGGCGGAAGCGATCATTGAGGCGGAGTTGGAATATCCGCCGCGTTCAGCAAACTTATCGAAGTCCTTGCGCGTCTCCTGATATTCCTTGAATTCAGGGGCGAAGGCGAGCCCTTTCGCGGCGAGCGCCTTCGTCGCGGAGCTCGACGCCGCCTTCGTCTTGACGGACTCGTTGACGGTCGGCCAGTTCGTCGCGATCTTGTTCCACGCGACCGCGTTGGCGGCGTTGGCGACGTCGACAATAGCCGCGTCGAGCGTCGCGCCGAGCGAGCTAAGCGCGCCGTCGCCGTCCTCTTCCGGTTCCGAGTCGGAATTGATTGCGGTCTCGGACTTGATCTTCTGAAGCGTCTTGACGTATTCGTCCGCGGCGCCAACCGCCGCGCCAAGCGCCGAGCCATGACTTTCGAGCGCCGCGCGAAGCTTCAGCCGTCGTTCGGAACCGTTGACGGACGCTTCGACCGCCTTGCGCGAATTCACCGCCGCCTGCGCAATCTCGCCCCTTGACTCCATCGACTTGAGTTTGGCGATCCCGGCGCGCAGTTCATGAAGCAGCTCGCCCGCCTGATTAAGCGTCAGGTCGGGAGAATCCTGGAGCTCCTTCGCCTTCAGCGTCATTTCGTCGACGAGATCGGAGTACTTCTTCACGCTCTCTTCGTTCCGTGCATAGAGCAGATTATTGTCCTCCTGATGGAGCCGGATATAGTCGTACTTCTCTTTTTCCAGGTCGTTGAAGAGAAGCTTTTTGAGATTCTCGACGAGATTCGGAACCGCTCTTCCTTCGTCATGGGCCGCGTCGATCGAGTCGCGAAGATCCTCAATATCATGGAGGCGTTTCTTCTCGTTCGCCTGCAACTGCTCGAAATACTCGACGACAGACGCGTATTCCGGCACGTCGTTGAATTTCGGATTCGTCTCCCGATTCTTCGCAATCGTCGCGGCGGCGGTTTCGAGCGCGGGTCCCGACTTGGCGTCGTGCCGTTCGAAAGCGTCGATATACGCTTGAATCGCGGCGGCGGCGGCGGTCGCCTTCTTGACGTTGGCGGAGTGCATGATCGAGAGCGTCGTCAGCGCGACGAAAAACGCGACGACGACCAGCACGAGCGCCGTCACGGCGAACAGCTTGCGCCGTCGCTGCGTGTCCAGCGCGTTCGTGGCGCGGCGATAGTCCTTCTCCACGTCCGGCGGAATCGAGACGCCGGCGTTGTTTGCGGCGACTTCGGCGGCCTCCCAAAGATCGTGGAGCTTGTCGACGTCGGTCGTCGAGCGCAGCAGCGCGGCGCGAAGCGTTTCTGCCTTGCGCTGCGCGTCATGACGAAGCGTCTCCGCGCGTTCCAGCTTGAGCGCATGATCGACAAGCTCCGACAGCGCGTTCATCTCCGCGTCCGTCACGAAGGCGGCGGCGTGCTTGTATTCGCCCTGACGGTATTCCTGCAGCATTTCGAGGATCGCGTACGCGTCCTGATCTTCCGACGCCGTCTGCCAGCGCGCGATAAGATCGCGCAGCGCGTCGAGCTCGTGACAGCTCTGCGCATACTCGTACCAGGACTTGTATTTGCGCAGAACCTCGTTCGAAACGGGCGTGTGGCGACGCGCGTCGCGAAATTCCGCGATCAGCGCTTTGAAGTCCAGCGCAAGGACGTTCTCCGCCGTCACGCTGTGAAGCGCCGACGCGAGCTCGTCGTTGCGACGACGTTCAAGATTCTCGATCTGGCGCGAAAGAAAATCGTGCGCGCCGAACAACTCCTCGATCCGGTAAAGCGTCTCAAGTTGCGATAGAGAAGGCGCGTTCTCCATCGCCTGACGGCGACGACGCGCGAAAAGCTCGTTCACTGGCTCATATTGATCGCGAAACAGCGCCAACTGCGCGCGCGCGCCATCGTCGAGCGTCGGCGCGACCTCGTAATCAAACGTACGGCAAACGACTCGCCAGTCTGCGGAGCCGCCAAACGAAAGACCCGCGTACTCCTCCAACAACGCTCCGTCTGTTATGATTCGATACGCGTCGGAGAGCGCCCCGCTGTTGAGTTGGCCAAGCGCGCGCCTCATACCCTCGTCGACCTTGCGAAGACGCGACGCGTAGACTCGCGCCGCCTCCTGCTGCTCTTCTCCGGTCGAACTCTCCGGGTCCTCCAGTATTCGTTTTATCTTTTCCACCAGCTCGGCGTTCGTCATCTTGGCACCTGCCGCTTGTGTTTATGGTTGT
>CACYBR010000093.1 GCA_902772705.1 uncultured Planctomycetota bacterium | reverse complement strand
CTACGATTGATTCCAACGCGAATCTGTACCTCAGGAACGTTTCCCATCGTGACGGTCAAGCCATGCTCGCGGACAAGTTGCCAATCCTTCCAGTCGATGAGGTCGACTCCAACCATTCCCATGCTCTTACACACGTCACAAAAATCGGCGAGCGGAATCGAACCAAAGCACCACTTGCTGACGGACTGTTTGATATCGCCCTTAAAGCCGTCAGGAACGTCATATTTCTTGATCTCGTCCGCCATGGAAAGTCCTCCTGTCATGCCGACCGTTGCAACGCCCGCCAACGCGGCGCGAAGCGCTTCACGTCTTGTCATGTGCATACTACGCATGCTAATAAATCCTTTGCAAAAAAAATAATGCTCGAAAACCGGATCCGCTACAACGAGGCGTCGCCAATAAAGGCGCTTTTACGTCGCATACGGCGCGATTGTACACACGTCATTGTAGACGATAGAATGGACAAAGTAAAGCAAACGACGCTCAACGTCTGCAAACTCGCATTTTTGAAATGGGAAACCGCATGACGAGCAGACGTCACATCGAGCCGAGTCCGAGCAACCCCGCCTCTTTCTTGTCTTTGTCATACATGAAAACGGGCTCGACAGACAGACTAATTCCCCAGTTGTCCTTGCTCTCGTTACGACTGGCGCCAAGGCTGAAAATAAGCGACTCGCCGATGCGACTCAATGAAATTTTCTGACCTATGTTATACCCTGCGCTCAGATCGTAGGAATTGCTAAATCCTACTCCCCACCGTTCTGAAGTTCGATAGGTGAATCCAAAGTTCAAATATGTTGAATCGATCGGACCATCGAGCCGATCAAGTCCGAGATAACACAGACTCAAACCCGGGCGACGGCGCTGAACGCCAAGACGAGTAATCTTCTGTCCAGTTCCCCAAAAATCATAGAGACCGGAGGAAAGAATCGCAAAACGATCGCCGACCTGCCAGGTCGCGTCATAATCAAGGAAGCCAGGAACCTTTCCAAAGTTTTGTTTGTTCTTTGGATAGAGGTTTAAACCGGCGTTAAACGTTATCCAGTCGACCACACGACGCGCGTTCTCCGGACCGCGTTTCGTCTGCCAACGATTATTCCATCCAAGACGAACAAGCATGAGATCGTCAACCAGTTCTGTACTTGGCGACGTTACGTCGCCGGCGAGAAGTCCCTGACGGATTGAGTAATACCGTTCGTCGAAGCGAAGAGGTATCGAATCAGAATAACCTGCGCCTTTTCCTGCAAACGTTGTAACAGAATAACGACGTCGGAAATCCTCGACTTGATAATCGTCGATCTGATCGAACAGAACGAGGTCGTCAAAATTTTTGCTCGCGTCTGTGTACGAAGCGTCCGCGACAAGGTTCATCTTGTGAGCGATCCCGTTGAGATACCACGTCTTGCTTTCAACGTCGGAATTTACCTTCCAGATGGGAAGATTCAATCTCAGACCGAGTTGACCATAAACGCGACTGATATCCTTCTTCTCTACGCCCTTCCCCCAGAATCCGTACTCGCCCAGCGCGTAGGGAGTCGTCTTAATCGGGCCAAACTGAAGAGGCAAATCAATCTCATGTCGGGTCGAAAAAACGAGACTGTCCTTGTTCAATACAGTCGCGCTGGCGGAGTCATTACCCGGCGAATCAGGGGATAACTCCCAATCCAGATATCGGAAAAGAGCCTGATCGTTAGGATCGTACGGAGACTCTGCCGCCTTAAACTGAGCGTAGCCAATTTTCGTATGTTCATACCACACAAAGGGAGACTTTCCCAAGGCCTGCCCCAGCCAATAATGATCAAAACGCGGCAACCAATTTGTATTGGAGTAGAAGTCGTCCAGTCGGAAGCTTCCCAATACGCTAAACGAACGGTTATTAACAGTTCTCTTCAGCTCAAGACTCGTAACCGGATTCGAGGAGGTGTTCCATTCTTCTTCGAAATACTGCGGCAGGAAATTACGGTCGCTCGACTTTCCAAACTGGCCGGTTAACGTCCAACCGTCGCGAATACAACAATTGTCGAAGAGTCCAAGACCGCAATCGAGAACGCCGAGTTCCTGACGATGTTTCCAGATTCCTCGGTATCGATATTTGTGTTTGTAACTAAGGGAACGCCGTTGATATCCCAGGTTGTCGTTCGCCGAATCGCTGATACCGTAGTAATTTAAAAGTCCGACCGCGCGCGTATTCCATCCGAAGAGGGAATCGCGTTCATATTGGAAGGTCGATCCGTGTCCAAAACCACGTCGAGAGAGATAGTCCAGATTCAAATCCCAGCTCGTGCCGTCAGGACGCGTCTTTGACATTCCCAGAATCTGATAAAGATTCCATGACGTGAGAACTTGCGTTCCGAGCGCGCCGTCATGACCAACCTTCAAATAACGAAGGTAGATCGAGCGGTCCGCGCTGACTTCCGTCGCCATCCAGGGCCAATAAAGAACCGGGAGATTGCCGATTGTTACAAAGTTATTCTCTGCAATCACGTACATCTTGTCGTCAGTACGCGGCAAGCCTGTTTTAGGATCGATACGAGGCTGTCTTGTCGCGGCGTCGTTCAGGGGAATCCTACGTGTTTCCGCAATTAGCGAATTCGCCTGCAACCGATAGTTCGGACGTCCCATTTTACTTGTGGAAACCCAGGCGTTGTCGGCATATACTGAATTCAGACCATTCTGCGTTATTCGCGACGCGCCGATTCGGAACGCAACCTCCTCGTCTCCCGGAGCATGCGCGTACATTTCCGCGTCTTCAATAATGCCGACGTAATTCTTGACGTCGTAATACATTCGATCCGCATACGCCACATTATCGCCGAGTCGGAAAACGACGTTGCCCTCGAGATATATTTCACAGTCGACCCCGCTTGCAAGCGTCACGTTCTGGAGATCTTCGACACTGCCGCCTGTCCACAGCATCGCCTGATCGGCGGACAATTCTACCGTGTCGCCGACGACTTCGTCATTAAGCCCCAATCCTTCGACAACGAGGGTGAAACCGTTTGAAAGATAGAATATGTTCTTTCCATCATTCGATTGTTCGCCCTGAGTTCCTGTAAAGGTAAATTCACGATCATATCGGGAACTGAAGCGCAGACGCCGACGCGGAGCGTCCCCGGTATTCGGTTTGATCGAATCGCGATATTCGGTAACCAAAGATGTTTCGGGAATGTTGACGACCGTATCGCCGTCGCCGTTTCCACTCCACCCCAAGACGCCGTCGTCCGTGACCAGGGAGACGCGAGAATCCTGAGGCGATCTCATCGCCAAATCGTCAACGGACGGCGAAACGCTCGGAGCGCTCCCTAAAAGATTTCCATGAGGCGACGCCGTAAACGCCGCGTCTATCGCTCTATGTGCGAGACCGTATAATTCGTCGGGACGAATTTGGGATTCGCCGGGAAACGCTATGCGAAGTTCAACGTCCTTGAGAGAAGTAAAATGACCAAGCCATGTCTTTCCATCGGATTTGGCAAAAGAACAAACAGAGTTAAGGTCAAGCTGGAGCGACCTGTTTTCTCCTTCGGCCAGAAACACCCAAGCAGAAGATCCTGTCGTTTCGAGTCCGTCGGAATTCAGGACCTGATTTCGACTAATCCAAACGACCCCCTTAGGCGCGGACGCGGTTCCTTTCCCTTGTTCCGCGCGACAGTCGCCGTAGAGAACATAAACTTCTCCGTACTCGTCGGAGTCGCCTTTCCAGCCATACTGAGCGGAAATAACAATCCGATCGGCGCTAACAGAAGGAGCAGGCGTGTAAAGCGTCGCGTTTCCTATCGTCTTCTTTTCATAACGATCGGCTAGCGCGCGATTTTCTGGCGATATTCCAAGGGGATCAAGCGCTATTTCATTCTCAAAATCTTCAGAATCGACGTCATGCTCTCCTGAAGAAACCATGCCTTGAAGCACGCCGGAGGAACTTCCGTCGTAAACATTTCCGTCGCCCGATCCCAGTAGGAAAGAAGACTGAACGTCCGAGTCATACAACGAGACGACCGAATTATCGGCAGAATAGACGTCGTTCAGACCGAAAAGAATCCCACACCAACAGAAAAAAACGAAGAATAGGGTTTCGCCTGTACGCAACGATTGCCTGGACGCGCGACCTCCGGTAGATCGTCGAGCAGGCAATCGTTCATTCGAAGTATTTGCGAGGTGTTGTCGCAATGACATACAGCACAACAGGCGAATCGGGATTTCTGTGGTCTTACGCGACAATCCGGCTGATTGTTGGCGCCTCCATGTTGAAACAATCAGACGATACCGGCGCGTTTACGATGGTTTTCTTCCATGCGTCGGCGACGTCTCGACGACGCAGAGAAGTTCGGGACGAGTATAGAAATATTCCCTCTCGACAACAAGTCCAATATCCCTGAAAGCCTGTCAGAGAAATAAGGAATCGCGGGATTCCCTAAAACAAAAACACGAAAAAAAGGCGTTCCCTTCTAAACAAAGGAACGCCTTTAGCGTGCGCGACATACTGGGGTCGAATATTCAGCGATTGCGAACAACGCTGTCGACATTGTTGGTTTGATAGAAAGGAGACCGGAGCGTCTTTTCCACCGTGGCGTTGTTGAAGGGCGAAACAAAGCCGTCGTTGCGGAGACTGGTTAAAACGGCATAGTCGCCCTGCAGGTAGGCCGACCAGTAATCGGAGGTCTCTCTGCTAATTGTCTCGTGAAAGGAAGAATCCGAACTTTGCTGAGCCATACGACGTCCGCCATAGACTCGATGATCTCCGCCTTTCAAAACAACAAGGTATCGATCGTTGGATTTCACGCTGTCGTAAAGAAGTCTCCGTTGTGAAGCCTTGGTGTTTCCAACGACGCCGTCGTCCCTTGTGCCGGAGATTACCATAAGCGGAACGGAAATTCGTGCATAAACTTCCGGTCCCTGCTCGGGCTCGCAAAAAATTGGCGGAGAAAGAGCCAAAACGGCGCTAATTCGAGGATCGTAAAGAGACGGACCATTGTCTGGCGGCAACTGTCCGGCAACGAGCAACGCGCCGAGGGCTCCCAGATCGTTGCCGGCGACCGCAATTCTACCGAGATCAACGGTCCTCATTAACCCACCGTCACGATGAGAAGTATAAATGAAATCAATAGCCGAACTAATCTCCACTGCGCGATCCCGTCCAGACCAGTATTTGCGATATGCTTCTTTCAGGTTCGACATGGGACGGACTTTACCACGCCAGACGGAACTATCGCTGTTGGGATGACGAAGCAGGAGCGTAACGACGCCTCTGGACGCCCACGCGCGTCCAAGATAAGAAAAGTCTTCCGCCGAGGTTCCCAACCCATGCGAAAAGATCACCGCGGAAAAAGGCGTTCCCAACGGAGGTGTCGGCGTCGGATAGAAAACAATTGCTGAATACTCTTCGCCGTTTCTGGAACGCCAAAAAACGTTTTTTTCTTGAGTCTGAAACTGTGTTCGCGCCTCATAAACGTCTGTGCGCGACACGTTGACAACGCCGGAATCTGGCGTAACGGTTCCGAACACGCCCGAAATTAGTCGCAAAGGCCTTTCGATTATTGTTTCAGGCCCCCGTTGAAATTCACGCGCATAAGGACCGTCCCATTGTCGGTTATCCGCAGAAAAACAAGGAAAAACGGAAGAAAAAAAGACGGAAAAAAACAAAACTCTCCAAAGAACTTTGACAAATACCCCGCAATCGCAGGACGTCCGTTTCTTCACGCTCATGGCGAATTGTCCTTATTCAAAACGCCAAGCGTAGGCCAACGCGGCATACGCCAGCGCCTGACCGCAAATCAAAGCGGATGGAGCAGGATTCGAACCCGCGGAAGGCGCAAACCTTCGCCGGTTTTCAAGACCGGTCCCTTAAACCACTCGGGCATCCATCCAACGTAACGCGCAGCGAACGCCTCCCGCCTTAGGCAGAAAGGAGGCGCTATTCGCCGTTATCGACGTTCCAGCGCATCGACTTTAGTCTACAACGACAAAAATCGTCAAAATCGTTACAGCCGTCATAACGTCAACAATCGTTCTTTCATTTTACTCTCCCCCTCCAAAACGTCAACCTCTATATTCTTTTTACCTTTCATTCCTGCCGTCACGAATTTCACTAAAAGCTTTACAACGTTTTTTTCAGCAGATACAATCGTCTATCGGAGTAGCGGCATGAAGTCATAGAGACTCTGACGGCATGCGCCTGCGATGTTTTCCCTCGATCAATCCATTAAAAGTAATAACGTCATGTCTCGCATTACCTCCTATCGAACTTGTTCCCTCAAAATGCTCGGAACGTTCCTTACGTGCATAACCGTTCATTTTTTTCTCGGCGTTGCGTCTGCGTATGAAGGTCCGTCGGGTTTGCTCGTCGATCTCGTCGAAAAGACTGACGTCGTCTGGCGCGACGGCTTTCCCACTCAATTGACTCTTGACGAAATTCCAACGGCGATCGAGCGTCTTCAGACTGTGGAAATCCGCTCATCAAGACCATTTTTTTCCTGGATTGTTCCCGCCGTTGAAAAAAATGTCGAACAAAGCGCCTTCCAGATTCAGCTAACGGACTCGCCAAAGGCCTTTTCCACCCCGCAGGACGCTCCCTTGCTCTGGGATTCAGGTAAAACGACCAGTTCAAGTTCTACCGCTGTTGCGTATAAAGCGGAAAAGCCTCTTGACGGTTCAAAGATCTATTATTGGCGCGTTAGAATCTGGAATCAGAACGATGAAGTCTCAGAATGGTCCGCTATCAAGGCCTTCAGAACTGCAGCAGAACTTAAGGAATATGAAACAACGCGCTATCCTCTCGTTAAAAAAGTCAATACGCCGGTAGAAACAATCAAACTCAATAGCACAACGACATTTATCGATTTTGGCAAGGCGTCGTTTGGACAACTGCGCGTTCAGATTGACGCGCCGAAAGCGGGATTAGTCGCTCTTGTTCGCCTCGGCGAACGGACTGCAAACGGCGCCGTCGATCGCCATCCGAAAGGTTCAACGCGATACTGGGAATATCGTCTGACTCTGCTGCCCGGCGTCCAAACTTACGCCATTAAAACTCGTGTTGACAAGCGAAATACTTCCGGCGCGGCGTTCCTCATGCCCGACTATGTCGGCGAAGTCATGCCTTTTCGCTACGCCGAAGTCGAATTCTTGCCCGACTCTGGCGAAAAACAATCGATCGTTCAAAAAGAAACGACGCCACAACTCGTTAACGTAGAGCGCGAGACGGTCGTCTATCCCTTTGACGCTTCCGCCTCATATTTCCATAGCGACAACGACGCGCTTAATCGCGTTTGGGATCTCTGCAGTTATTCGATTGAAGCGACAAGCTTTGACGGGGTCTATCTTGACGGCGATCGTGAACGCATTCCTTATGAGGGAGACGCGCTTCTGAATCAGCTGAGCCATTACTCCGTCGATCGAGAATATACCCTCGCACGCTTCTCTCAAGAGTACATGATCTTCCATCCAACCTGGCCGACAGAATGGAATCTTCAGATCGTTCAGATGGCTTGGTATGATTATCTCTACACAGGCGACCCTCGTAATATAGCCCAATATTACGACGACATTAAGGCTAAGTCGCTCGTAGCTCTTGCGGAAGACAACGGACTTATCAGCACGCTCAAAGGCAAACTGACGCCAGAAGTCCTCGCGTCGATTCATTTTAAAGGGGGCGGCTTCCGCGATATTGTCGATTGGCCTCACAGCGGACTGGCGGGAAACGACAACGAAAAATCAGGTGAAACAGACGGATTCGTTT
>CACYBR010000092.1 GCA_902772705.1 uncultured Planctomycetota bacterium | reverse complement strand
TTCATTTCAAGGAGCTTTTCCGCGAGCGCGACGGTCGTTTCGTTCGTCTGCGGCAGGACGACGAGGGAATATTCGGCGCCGCCGGGGAACCGGACTTTGCCGTCTTTAACAATCGCGCGCTCGATCAGAACCTGAGGACAGCATCCGTCGAAGTTCCATCCCTTCTTGTCCTTGTAGGGCGAATCCTGGAACCCTCCCTCGGGCGCGACGTAGACGCTCGGCGCCGTCTCCTGATCCAGCAGAAGAACGTCGGCGGTCGGAAGTCCGCGCTGCAGCACGCTCTGAACGCGCGTGATGTACTCAATGTAGCCGTGTTTGCCGCTGAGCAGAGGGAACCAGGTTTGAGTGCGGTCGAAGTGCATTCCGTGGGGACCGAGCGAGAGTCCCGGCGCGTCGTCGTTCGGCTGCGAGCACATGCGGTGGAAGAGAAAGCGATTCACGCCCGCGCAGAACGCCCAGTCTCCCTGACGCTTCGCGCGGCCCGGATACTGACGCCACTGATCCCGGAACGTCGTGAAGGATTCCGACGCGACGATCGGCTGGCCGCAGGTGTGCGCGCTCGAAACCGCCTCAAAGACGCTGAACCGCGAGTCGAACCCGTAACCGTCGGACCAGAATTCGCACATCGGCACGTCCGCCGCGCTGAAGAGATAGAGATCGCCCGCGGGATTGAGATCGTAGACCTCCGTCGAGAACTTCAGCCCACGCTTGGCGGCGAGTTCCTTCATTCTGAGGACGTTATTCTCGAAGACCAGCTCCTGCCCGACCTTGCGCAGGTCCCACAGGAACCGCTCCGTCTCCTCGACGCTCCCCACGACGAACCCAAAGATCGCGGGAGACCATGGGATCGGATCGTATCCGCGACTCGCCGTGAAGAGCTCGCGGAAATGCTCCGACCAGTTCTGCGACGACATCTCCCAGCTGTCATGGTGAAGCGTCGAGAACTTCGCGACGTCGAGCAGCTTGTCGTCGAACGAGCGGAAATGCTCCTCGATACCGGCGCGTTCGAATTTGTCGCTTTCGAGTCCGAGCCCAGCGGAGGGCGCGGGGCGCGTCGTCTGACCGGTAAGGCGTCGTCCGAGACGCAGGATCGTCCATGAGCCCTCCGGCGCGTCCCATCGGAGAACGCCGTCGGACGTCATTTTGTCAGAGAGGTCGACGATCGAATCGACCGGGACGATCGCGTCGCGATATTTTTCCGCCTCTTCCGTGTCGGTGATCGGCGCGAGATACGGTTTGACGCCGGGCGTCGAGGAGTAGGGCGGACGATAGAAGAGCGCCTTTTCCTCCCAATCCGTGAGCTTCAGGTCGCTTTTGGGCGTGGGGAACGCGACGACGGCGACGTCGCGATAGAAGTTGAGCCAGTCGTCGCGGCAAGGACCGAGCGAGCCCTGACCGAAATACGGGTCGCGTGGAGTCGGGACCGGCAGCGTGATTTCGACCGTTTCGCCCCCCTCGACGCGCGTTTCCGACGCGCGAAGATGCTGCATCGAATGTTCCGGCTTGATCCACGGGCCGCCCGCGCCGCACCATCCGGGTCCGACGTTTGAGGTCAGATCGATTCCGAGTTCTTCGGCGTGCGCGGACGCGTCGCGCCAGCAATCGAGCCATTCCGGGGACAGATAGCTGACGTTTCCGCGCGGCCCGCCCTGATCCGCTTCCATCATAATGGCGCGACCCATACCCGCGTTTTTGATCGCGTCGAGGTCCGCGCGCATTCCTTCCTTTGAGAGATTGCCGTCGAGGAAGAACCAGTAGACGCCGGGTCTGGCGGTTTCGGGCGGGTTCGCGAAGGCGTCGTAGAGGCTCGCGGCGTCATCGGCGGCGCGTAGCGAGGTTGGCGTGAAAAGAGCGACCGCCACGAGAATGATCGCGGCGGTTCGGGCAAAGATAGAGACGGAAAATTTCATGGCGGCTCCTAAATCGGCGCCGACAATCAAACCGGCGCCGCGCGGTTAAGGGCGAACGAATCACAATCCTTGCGGACGCGTTCATTCTACCCGGACGCGCGGACGAAAGCAACCGGAAGAAAAGCAGAAGGTTAGCGATTCTTTTTGCCGAAGAGGCGACTGAAGAACCCCGGCTTCTTTGCGCGCGGTTCCGGTTCCTCTTCCTCCTCGGGGGGCGTCGCCGGCGCGCTTTTGGTCGGCTTTTGGGGGATTTCGGGCATGGGAGCGCCGACGTCCGGAAGATATTCCTTTCTTCGGGGCTCGATCTTTTGCTCTCCAGCGCTGTTGAGCGTATGGTTAAAGTCAGCGGCGAACTGACGTTCGAACTCTTCCTCCTCCGCCGACTTGACCGGCTTGGGACTGTTGAGGAGCATCTCGCGAAGCTCGGCTTTTCTCGCTTCGGCGCGTTCCTGTTCCTCTCGCGTCTCCTCTTCCGGAAGCTCAGGGGGCGGAACGAGTTCGAGGACCGGTTCCGGCTCCTGAGCTTCCTCCTCTTTCGGTTCGGTCTTCGTCGTCGGACGCAGCTTCGGCGATTTGGCGGCGCCAGCAGATTTGGCGGCGCCAGCAG
>CACYBR010000091.1 GCA_902772705.1 uncultured Planctomycetota bacterium | reverse complement strand
GGGCGCGTAGCTCAGTTTGGTTAGAGCGCGTCCCTGATAAGGACGAGGTCCATGGTTCGAATCCATGTGCGCCCACTCAAAAAGAGCTTCGTTTTAAGAAGCTCTTTTTTTTTCACGGGTTGTCGACGCTGTTCGGAACGAGCGTCGTCTCGGGGTCGATCTTCCGACGCCGCTTTCGGCGTTCGTTCTCTACCGACGGTTCGGCTTTCTTAATCGTTCTTAAAACGGCTTTTTTTGACGCGCAGGGCTCAAATGGAAAAGAAAACTCTCAACGCGGGTCTCGTCGGTTACGGCATGATTGGCAAGGTCCACGCCTACTCAACCGCCGTCCTTCCATGGTACGCGCCAGAGCTGCCCGTCGTTGGAAGGATCGTCGCCGTCGCAACGAGCCGGATGGAAACGGCGCGGCGCGCTCAGGAACAGACCGGCGCGCGCGACGCTTACGACGATTATCGAAGAATCACGGACGATCCCGCGATCGACGTCGTCCACATTTGCACCCCCAACGCCGAGCATTTCCACGCGCTGATCGCGGCGATTCGCGCCAATAAGCATATTTACTGCGAAAAACCGCTCGTCGCGAGTCGCGAAGAAGCGCGGGAACTCCGCAAAGTCCTCGACGAGACCGGTTATTCCCGTTCATGTCTGGTTGCGCATCATCTGCGCGGTTTCGCGGCTCTGCGTCGCGCGAAAGAACTGATCGACGCGGGTCGACTCGGTCGGCTCGTTCAGTATCGCGTTGGCTATTATCATTCGAGCATGCTTGATCCGACCGCGCCATGGCGATGGAAACACGACGTCAAAGGCGGAACGATCTTTGATCTTGCGTCGCACCTCCTCGATCTCGTCGACTGGCTCGTTGGGCTCCCAGCCGAGGCGCTCGCGCAAAGCTCGCTCATAACGCCGGCGCGTCCTACTCGCAGGCTTCGCGCGGGAGAAAATCTCGCGGACGTTCCCGCCCAACCGGTTCTTGCCGAGGACGCCGTCACGATTATGACGCGAGGACTCAAGGACGCGGCGCGCGTCGTCGAACGTCGTCCGAGCGACAAACTCTGGGAATATCCAACGCGTGAGGAATGCGATCCGAAGCATATGTCGCTGGCGGTCGCCGATCCGAACGATCCCGCCGCGATTACCGGCGTCGTCGAAGCGACAAAACTCATGAACGGCGCGGAAGACGAACTCGTTCTGGAAATTAGCGGAACGCGCGGCTCGATACGGTTCTCGCTCATGAATTCGCACTACCTCGAATTCTTCGACGCGACCGTTCCTCATGGAGACTATGGCGGCGACGCCGGTTGGAAGAAAATACCGGGCGGCGCTCGTTACCCGGCGCCCGAGTGCGACTTTCCTTCCCCGAAGTCCACGACTGGCTGGCTGCGCGCGCATGTCGCGTCTCTCGCGGCGTTCTATCGCGGAATCGCCGACGGCGGCGTTTACGGCGCCGACTTCCGGCAGGCGCTCAAGATTCAGGACGCGCTGGGCGCGATCTCGGACTCCGCGAAAACCCGCTCATGGGTCGCGCTTTGACGATAAGACGCCGCGCTATCTTCTCATTTTTTCGTCGACTATCGAAAGGCCAAGATGTTTGAACTCGTAAAACCGTTTGAACCGTCCGGCGACCAGCCTCAGGCGATCCGAAAGCTTGTGGACGGCTTTGCGTCGGGCGCGAAGCGTCAAACGCTCTGGGGCGTGACGGGCTCCGGCAAGACGTTCACAATGGCGAATATCATTCAGGAGTTGCAGCGTCCGACCCTTGTTCTGTCGCACAACAAGACGCTCGCGGCGCAGCTTTACGACGAATTCAAGGCGTTCTTCCCTCACAACGCCGTCTCCTATTTCGTCAGTTACTACGACTACTATCAGCCGGAAGCGTACATACCCCAGCGCGATATTTATATCGAAAAAGACTCCTCCATTAACGACGAAATCGACCGTCTGCGACTTGCCGCCACGAGCTCGCTCATCAGCCGCGAAGACGTGATTGTCGTCGCGAGCGTCAGCAGCATCTACGGACTGGGCTCTCCTGAGGATTATAAGAACCTTACGCTCGCGTTGCGCGTCGGTCAGACGATCGATCTTGAGGCGCTCCTGCGGCGACTTGTCGACATCCAGTATGAACGCAACGACACGGAGTTTGAACGCGGTCAGTTTCGCGCAAGGGGCGACACGATCGACATACGACTCTCTTACGAGGAATACGCGCTGCGCGTCGAACTATGGGGCGACGAAATCGAAAGCCTCGCGTATGTTAACCCGCTCAGCGGTCAAACGATTCAAAAACTCGACGAAGCCTTTGTCTATCCTGCCAAACACTTCGTGCTTCCGGAAGAAAAGATTCAGGAGGCGATTGGGCGAATCAACGAAGAAATGGTCAAACAGGTCGAATTCCTGCGCGGTCAGGGCAAGCTCCTCGAGTCCCAGCGTCTCATGCAGCGCACGCGTTTCGACATGGAGATGCTTCAGGAAACAGGTTTTTGTTCCGGAATTGAGAATTACAGCGCGGTCTTCGCCAACCGCGCGCCCGGCGTTCCCCCGGAAACGCTTTTCGATTTCTTTCCCAAAGACTTTCTCCTGTTCGTCGACGAGTCTCATGTGACGCTGCCGCAGATCCGCGCGATGTACGCGGGCGATCAGGCGCGCAAAAAGACGCTCGTCAATCACGGATTCCGCCTTCCAAGCGCGCTCGACAATCGTCCGCTAAAATTCGAGGAGTGGGAAGATCGGCTCGATAAAGTCGTCTTCGTGAGCGCAACGCCCGGAGATTACGAAAAAAGCGTCTGCGGCGACAGAATCGTTGAGCAGGCGATCCGTCCGACTGGGTTGCTCGATCCCGAAATCGAAGTGCTCCCGGCGGCGGTTCAGATCCAGACGCTTTACGAACTGATTCAGGATCGCGTCGCCAAAAAAGAGCGCGTGCTCGTAACCGCGCTCACGAAACGGCTTGCCGAGGACGTCGCTTCGTTTTTTATCAAGAAGAACGTCCGTTGCCGGTGGCTTCACAGCGAGCTCGACGCGCTCGAACGCGTCGCGCTCCTGCGCGATCTGCGCAACGGCAATTTCGACGTGCTCGTCGGCGTCAACCTGTTGCGCGAGGGGCTCGATTTGCCGGAAGTCTCGCTCGTCGCGATTCTCGACGCGGACAAGGAAGGGTTCCTGCGCAGCGAGACGTCGCTCATTCAGACGATTGGACGCTGCGCGCGAAACGTCAACGCCAAGGTCGTGCTCTTCGCCGACAAGGTTACCGAATCGATGCGCAGAGCGATCTTTGAGACCGAACGCCGCCGCAAGCTCCAGAGCGAATACAACGAAGCGCATCATATAACCCCGGAAACCGTCAAACGCAGCATTAAAGAAGGGGTCGACGCCGAGATTGCGGCGCACGAACACGCCAACGAGGCGGTTGGCGTCTCCGAAGATTCCGAGTATATTACCATGGAGTATCTCGACGAGCTTCAACGCGAGATGCTCGAAGCGGCCGACGCGCTCGATTTCGAACGCGCCGCCGTCCTGCGAGACCGGATCGAAGCGATGCGCGAACAGGTCGGCAAGAAGACGACAATCTTCGAATTCCACAAGGCTGAAAAGAAGACGCGAGGCAGACGCGGTCGCCGCGGACGAGGACCGGGCGGCTCCTCCCGGGGGCTCGTTCCCAAGCCGGAACGATAACAATCGACGTTCCATCATGTTAGGAGAATATCCGCAAATGGCAGAAGAAGAAAAGTCTGAACTGTATCAGGCGATCGTCGACGGCGATTTCGACGTCGCGGGCGAAGAAGCGCAGACGCTCGTCGACAATGGGCTTAGCCCGACGGAAATCCTTGACAACCATGTCATTCCCGCGATGGGCGAAGTCGGCGACCTTTTCGAGGAAGGCGAATATTTCGTCCCGGAGCTTCTCATGGCCGCGAAAGCCGCGCAGGAAGCGATGGCGATCCTTAATCCGATGCTCAAGCAGGCGGGCGTGGAGCGCCAGGGCGTCGTCGTCATCGGCACGGTCAAGGGCGACATGCACGACATCGGCAAGAATCTCGTCGCCGCGACGCTCGAAGGCGCCGGATTTGAGGTCGTCGATCTGGGCTGCAACGTCGCGCCGGAAAAATTCGTCGAAACGGTCAGGGAACGCGCAGGCGAAAAGCTGCTCGTATGCATGTCCGCGCTCCTCACGACAACGATGCCGCAAATGAAGGCCACAATCGACCTGCTCGCGTCCGAAGGACTACGCGACAAGGTTAAGACGCTCGTCGGCGGCGCGCCCGTCACCCAGGCGTTCGCCACGCAGATCGGAGCCGACGGATACAGCGAAAGCGCCAACGAATGCGTCGCGCTCGCACGCGAGCTCGCCGCGTCATGGGCCGCGTAACGAGGGAATCCCAATGATTGCTTCCATATTTCCCGAAGGATATGAACTGATCGCATGCGACGCCCGGCACGCCGACGAAGCGCTCGTCATGCTCCGCGCGATCCTTGCCGAACTCGCCGACGCCGGACTCCAACAGTATTACTACATGAGCGAGACCGACGACGAATTTCGTTCATACTATTCCGATCCCGCCATGATCACGCTGGGCGTTCGCCGCGACGGCAGACTCGTCGCGTGCGGAACCGCCTCGTTTCGACGCGAGGAAACCGAACGGTTCGTCGGCGCGCTCCCCGAAGTCGTCCCTCCTGAAACGATCGGAAGCGTCGAATACATCCACGTCGTCAATGAGCATCGCGGAAAAGGACTCCAGTCCGCGCTCTTCTCCGCGCTCGAAGCCGAACTGCTCAAACGCGGCGCGCGGTATTT
>CACYBR010000090.1 GCA_902772705.1 uncultured Planctomycetota bacterium | reverse complement strand
CGGCGCTCGGACTCGGACGGTCGCCGGAGTCTGGCGGAACGTTTTCTGGAATCAGACCTTGATCTCAAACTTATCGAGGACGTATTTCGACATTTCCTCAAGATTCGGCTCGGCGCCCAGACCGGGTTCGTCCCAGAGTTCGACATAACGGAAGCTTCGAGGCGGATGTTTTTCGTCGCCGGGCTCTTCGACGAGCGTCGGCGTGAGCTGCGGAATCAGGTCGTATTCAAGGAGCTCGTCGAAGCGGAGGTAGTCGGTCGTGAAGGGGGAGTCGATCGCGGCGGCGAGCGCGAGTACGGCGCGCCATGCCAACGACGTGCCGAGCTCGAAGCCGGCGTAGGCGTTGATCTCGTTTGTTTTGGCGAACCTCGCGATATCGAGCGCGTTGGAGAGTCCGCCGACGCGGTCCGATTTGAGACAGACGAACTTGCAGGATTCAAGGTCGAACGCGATTTTGGCGTCCTCGAGCGATTCGATCGATTCGTCGAGACAGATCGGCGTTCTCATCGAATTTTTCAGCATAGCGTGGGCGACGAAATCGCGCGGGTTGAGCGGCTGTTCCACGAAGGTGAGGAAGAAGTCGTCCATGCGGTAGAGCGTGTCGGCGTGGAGTTCCATATCGAGTCCGCCTTCGACGTCGACCTGAAGCTGAAGCCACGACGGGGAGTCCAGCCGCGAGAAATTGACGACCTGAACGTCCCAGCCCGGTCGCAGTTTGAGCGTAACGCGCGCGTACTGTTCCTGAACGGCGCGGGCGAGTTCCTTGAAGAATTCGTCGCGTTCGACGCTGCGATCGAAGGTCAGTCCGAGCTTAATCGGTTTCTTTTGCGCGCCGAGCGCTTTCCATAGCGGAACGCCTTTGATACGCGCGTCGAGGTCCTGCCACGCGGTTTCGACGGCGGCCTTCGCGAAATTGTTGCCCTTGATCGTCTTGAACGCGTCGTCGAGCGCTTTGGCGTTGGCGACGGCGCGGAGTTCGGCGAGCATGGGGACGACGCAGTCGCGCAGCGTGAGGTAAGTCGCGCCGGACCAGTCGGCGGTCAGGATCGGGCTCGCGCCGGGCGTAACTTCAGACCAACCGGAGGCGCCTTCGCCGTCGATTCTAAGGACGACCGATTCGCAGTAACGCGCGGGCGCGTCGGCAAAACGGAATTCCTTTTTGAGGGGAATACGAACCAGATAACCTTCAATACGATCAATACGCATACCTAAACTCCAGCTTAAAAAAACGCGCGGTCAGTCGCCCGCGGCGCGGCGTCATAATCTTGTGTTTTACGTCTCCGCCGCACGGTTCTCATTCTATCAGAACGGGCGTCCCTTTCAAGTTTTTAAATTCTTGCGAGCAAGGGGGTAAAACAGTCTTTTTTTAAAACGTTGTTTTTGTCAGTATACGACGTTATGCCCAACGCCGCGCCGCGAAGAAAAAACCGGGTTGCGGTTTTTTGTTCAGAGGTAATTAGAAAAAAGTTGAGATTTTTTCAAAAAAGACTGCAAGCGGTTGGTAAGATGTGACGATTTTAGCAATAGCGCTAATCGTGCGCTATTTTATAAACATGTCGTTTGTACGTCTGCTGTTCAGTTTACCGACGAACAGAGATTGTTTGCCGCGACTTTTGGACTCCACGCGGAGAGCTCGTTTGAGCGCGCGTCTGGGGGACTGCGGGACGCGACAGTTTGAAACAGGGGTTTGTTATGAAACGGATAATGAAACACACGGTCGGGCTGGCGGCGCTCGTCGCCGCGTTCGCGACGTCGCAGGGCGCCGACGCGCAGAGCCGATCGGATTTGCTGACTCAGGGCGTCGGCACGGCGACCGCTCAGAGGTACGACGCCGCGCCGTCGCCGAGAAGCGTCGTCAATCTTACCGCCGGCGCCGGCGTGAACGACGACGTCGTTATGGTCGGGTCGTACGAGGCGTCGCCATGGACTCCGAGGACCGCCGACACGATGGTCGTGGGCGATTACGAATCGGAGCTTGAGCGCGCCAATCAGGTGCTCAGGGAATCTCAGGAACGCGCCGCGCAGGCCAGAAAGAATCGACACACGACCAGGCCGCTCAACGTTCCGACGACTCTCGGGATGCTCAAGGACAAGCCGGCCGCGCAGCAGGCGCGTCAGAACGTCGCGCAAAACGCGATCCGACCGCAGTATCTTCAGTATGCTCCCGCCGCGCCTTCTCAGGCGCCCCAAACTTCCCGCAGCGCGTATCTGAGTCAGCCGGGCGTAGCGACGACCGGCGCGACGCAGGGGATGGCGACGACCAGTCCGACGCAGGGGATGGCGACGACCGGCGCGACGCCGAGTCTGAATTGGGACGGCTCCACGAATCGCGACAAGCAGTTCGGGGTCGTTCGCGACGCGCAGGCGGCGAATTCGCAGCTCGTTATTCGCGACGCGTCGAGCGCAGGACAGGAACCGTCGTTTGAAGAGCCCGCGCCGACCGACGCGCTGCCGCTGACGACGGACGAGCCTCAGGTTTCCGATCTGCCCGCCGTGGTGGAATCGGTCCAGCTTGAAACTGACGACGGCTCTGGCGTCGCCAATTTCGACGAAGCGTTCTCCAACAGCGTTCTCGAAGAGGTTCAGAACGCGAACAGTTCGCT
>CACYBR010000089.1 GCA_902772705.1 uncultured Planctomycetota bacterium | reverse complement strand
TTCGGCATGGCGGCCGGGGCGGCTTCGTTTAAGACGTCGTCGACGGAGCGCGCTTCGCCGTTCACCCATATGGTCGCAGTGCGTTGAACAAAGTTACGCGAAACCAAAACGCGCAACTGTTCTAACGTTACGTCTTGCGTCTTTCCGCGGATTTCAAGCTGATATCGCTGCATGGTCGTTACCCATCGTTTCATTGTTTCGTGAATTGGTCGTTCAGGTTCGCCGCTGAGGCGTAATCGGAATCGATCCGTTCCGGCAAGAGTCCTGGAGTCGGACCGCTCCTGATCAAGCCCCGTCGGCGTTCCATGAACCATTCATAACCGACGTAATCAATCCAGGTTGACAATCTCTGGAGTATTCGGGAGTTGCGTTATTTCTCGATCACGTTTCCTTCGCCGAGCTCGTACGCCTTGTCGCTGCCGGCGGAGACGAGCTGCTCGTAACGGTTGCCGATGAAGTAAGAGTTGGTCGCCGTAAAGCCGCCGCCGCCCGACGCCTGAATCGCCGCGCGATTCTTTTCAAAGAGACATTTGTCGATCCTCGCCCTGCCCTTGTCGAGCGCGTAGATCGCGCAGTGGTTCCCGTTCTTGAAGACAGAAAGCTCGATCTCGACCTCCGGCGACTCGACGATTCGAAGCGCGTGCTGCCCGTATTGCTCAAAGGAGCATTTCCAGATCTTCGCTTTCGCGTATCGACCGGATATGAGCACGCCCGTCGACTCTTCGACTCCGTTCCCCTTAAACGCGCAGGAATGGAACGCGACGTCGGAGCCGTTGACGACGGCGATCGACGGGAGAATCTCGCGGCCCCACGACGCCGGAACCGTCGAGATCGTCACGCCCTTGAACGCGACCGGCGCGGACGTGTCGACCGTCAGCGACTCCATATCGCCGATCTCGATCGTCGCGTCCTTCGCGTCGCCGGTCTCGCCGACGATCTGGACGGAATGATCGACGATCACCTTCGCGCTCTCGCCATACGCGATCTTTTGACCGACGAGCGGCACGACGGTCCCGGCGCGGATCATAATAACGTCGCCGTCCGCCGTCTTTTCGAGCGCCTGACGAAGCGACGACGCGTCGTCGGGAACGACGAGCGACGGCTTCTTCGACGCCCACGCGTCCGCTGGCTCGACCGCGTCGGGAAGGAAGTCGCTCCAGTCTGGTTTAAGCTCCTTAAACGCCGAAACGTTCTCGACAAGCTTGAGCTCCTTCTCTTTCATTCCCCTGGCGACGTCGCGCGATTCGTCGCTCGTACGCGCCGCGACGCCAATCACGCCGCCGGAAAGGTATCGCTTCGCGGAGACGGCGGAGTCAAACCGCAGCGCCGCGAACCGTTCGACCTCGTTGACGACCAGTTCGCATTTCGCGCCGGGAACCTTCTCCAGCGCCGTCGTGCCAAACGCCTTGACGATTTCTCCATGCGCGGCGCGCTTAAACTCGGTCGCCGTTATCTTCAGCTCGTCCCGATGACGAGCGCCGGACGCGTCGTCAAGCGTCAGCGTGACCACGACGGCGCCTTCCTCAAAGGTCGTCAGGAACTTTTCGACCGCCTTGAAAAGCGTTTCGAGCTCGTAGGTATATCCAAGCGTCGGATAACGCGATTTGAGCGTCTTCTCCGCGTAGACGTAACCGCCGATCCTGTCGAGCGCGGTTTGATAATTGACAAGACGTTTCTGAACGTCCGACAGCTCGGCGCGCGTTTCAAACGCCGCGCGATTCGCGTCCGCAAGCGCGGCGGCCTCCATGAACGCGGCGACGTCGCCCGACTCCGCAAATTGGTCGAGCCGCGCGGTCACGTCGACCGCGAGCGCTCCGACGTCGACCGAAGGCTCCTGCTGCGCCACGGGCTCGCTTTTACGACGCACGTTCTGCGAATCTTCCGCGAACGTCTCTTCTCGGAACGCCTTTTCAAACCCTTTGACGTCAAGCGCGTATTGACGACCGTCGTGGCAGAAGACGCGTCCGCGGCCCAGAACGAGTCCCTCGCGTCCGGTTCTCTTGATTGCGACGCCATATCGGCGCTCCGACGCGCGGATTTCCTCTTCGACTTCAGCCGCCTTCGCCGGCGCGCGTCTCATTTTTACGCGATTGTACATCTTAAGGCCAACGACGTATTCCGCCGCCAGAACCTTCGCCGCGTCGTAGGAGTCCTGCGAGATCTCCCTGTCCTTAAGGAGCGTGCCAAACTGCTCGATCTCGCGCGACGCGTCCGTGTCGTTCTGATTAAAGGCTCTCATGATCTGCGCGAGCTGCTCCTCAAAGGCCGGCGCGACCGTTTTCCCGGCGTCGCGCGGCTCCTCCGCGCCGCTCGCAGCTTCGGACCGCTCGCCTTCCGCGGATGACGACGCGTTTTCCTCGCTCGACGACCGCTCGACGTTCGCCTGGTCCGGAACGGCGTTCGGCGCGACCGCGTTATTTCCACGCGCCTGGATCAGCAGAAAGACGATAAAAAACACCGCCGCGCCCCCGACCGAGAGCAGGATCGGCAGAATCGTCCCCATCGCCGAACGACGGATTTCGCCCGCGCCCAGAAATTCCACGACCTCGTTGGCGGCTTGGCGTTCAAAGACGGTGTTCGAAACGTCGCCCGAAACAGACGCCGTCTGAAACGACGCGTCGCGCTCTCGCTCCTCCAACGACGCGGTCTCGGAATCCGGCGTTTCAAACGCCACGTCGCTGAAGCCCGGTCTGTCGAAAAGCTCGCCGCTATTGAACGCCGACGCGAACGGCGACGGAGGCGGAGGCGGCGGCGACGACGGCGAAGACGCTTCAAGCGATTTCCACACGTCGCCAACGAGACATTCCCGGGCCCCAACCCATATTCGATCGTCCATTTTGACAAAACGTCGTTTGACGAGAACGCGCAGTTGCTCGGACGTAACGTCTCGGATTGTTCCGTTGACTTCAAGCCTGTAGTGTTCCATTGTCGAAGGCGTATTCTGTAAAAACAAACGGCGTGGACCCAGGAACGTCGTCGTCCCTGGAATCGGCGCCATAACGGTTGACTCTGGTCTGTAAAAAGAGCGTCGACACGAGTCGTCATAAGACGCGTCGCGCGGCTCGATTGAACCGCGCGACGCGAAAAGTTGACGACAGACGCTCGACGAGGCTACCATGGCCTCGGACCGCGTCTCGGAGGAAACCTCGGAGGCGGAGGCGGCGGCAAAGGAGGCGGCGGCGGAAAGCCGCGCGCGCCGAACGGACGAGCGCCTCGCCGAGGACGGATTGGCGGCTCGGGCGCGCGCGTCGAGAGCTTCTCCGCGACGCTCCCGTCGGCAACCTTACCCAGCGCGGCGCGGCGACCGTTGAGCGCGTCGGGCGCGGAATATTTGGCGAGAATCTCGCCGGTCGCGCCGTCGTAGAGCCAGAATTCCGGCTCGTCGGCGCAAATTAACTTGTACGGCCTCTTTTCAAGCGGCTCCGTCGACACGAGCGCGCCCGGCGCTCGTCGGACCGTCGGCGTATAGACGCCAAGTCGCTCGTTCCCGCCTATTCCCAAATTGAAGGCGCAGAGGACGCGGACCGTGTCCTTAAGGCGCTCGAAATCGCGTTCCTCGACCCCGACGAGCGTCCAGCTTTCGAGCTTGGGCGGCTCGCGCTTTTTGAACTGATTCGTCAGAATCTCAAGCGCGTAGGTCTCCTTCCCGGACTTGCAGACGCTCAGGTACGCGGCAAAGAACGGAAAGGTTCCCGGCTCCCAAAAAAACTCCTCCGCTCGCGGCGCTTTCGCGGAATGGCGGACGGTCATCGTTTTCGTCAACGGTTGATATTCGCAAATAACCGTCTCGGCGTTCGGATCGTCCCTCTCCGACTCGTTTTTGAAGACGATCGCAAGTCGGGAGCTGAAATCGAGTTCGCCGTAAAGAGGATCGTCGAGAAGGGAGCGTGAAAACTGTTCGAGCCGCTTGACGTAATCCGGCGCGTCGAGCGGATAGCGGACGTCGCTGATATCGAAGTTCTCCGTCTCCAGCGCCGAGACGATTCTCACCGGATCGTGACCCGCGTAATCGGACGGTATCTTGTCAACTCGCGCGTCGAACGCCGTCGTCGAATATTCCTGCGCCGACCCGCTCGCAAAAGCGACGAAAAACGCCGTCGCCAGAAAAGAGACGCGCCATAGCAACGCGCGGCTCCGCTCGCAAAAAAGATCGCCTTGTTTCGCCATTGTCGCTCCTGTCCTTTTCAGAGGGTGAAAATTCAGACTGAAAGTCGTTGCGACAATTGTACCAGAAACGACTAAAGACGTCGTTCCGTCGACGACGATCAATTTCCGCCGACAATAACGTCGGTTACGGCAAGCTCAAGCCCGTCGCGCGTCGTGTCGTACTGAAGGCCGTTGGAGCCGGTAAAGTACTCCTTGCCCTCCTTTTCCGCCTGCTCGAAACGAACGGCCGTCGCGTAGACGCGGCGAAGGTGATTCCGACGCGCTTCCATCTCTTTTTTCACGTTCATCGTCGCGTCGCGCTTCGCACGGCATTGGATGATCAAGCCGTTGATCGTCTGAGAAAAGCTCATTCCCTCTTCGGGATTGTCGTAGGAATACATGACCGAGTCGACCAATTCCTGACGAAACTGGAGCTTAACGGCCTCCGCTTTCGCCTTTCTGCTCTGTTCAACATACCGAAAGGTTACCACCGACCCGAAAATGATCGCAACGCAAATGAGCATGACGACCGACCCGGGAATATTGCGCGCCGGCTTGGCGACCTTCTGTTTTCTGCTTTTCCTGGCGCGACGCTCCGGTTCGGCGTCCGCGCTCGGCGCCTGCGAGATAATCGACGGCCCCTCCGCGCGCTGGAAATATGGCTCAAGCCCCCTGATATCCTGAGCATAGCCCATTTGAGCTCCGATTTGGCACTTGGTATGGCGCTTGACCTTCCGCTCAAGAATGAGGCGTTTGAGCTCGCCCATCGTCACCGTCTGCTGACCGCTAAAGCCAAGAATCGTTATTTGATTTCCGTTGTTCGGACGACTGTTATCCATGACCTTTCCCCGAAAGAAAAAGAGTGATGAAAAAACATTACCGTGAAGCGAGAAATACAAAATGTTGTTAAGATTATAAAGAATCGTCGCCAGATCGCAGGCTCTCGCGAAACCTTTATCCCACGATCGAGCGTTCTCCAGGTCAGGAAAATCAACGTCGTTTGAAAAGAACGAGGCTGAAACGGCGAAACCGTCGTTTCAGAGACGCTCGTCATGGCGTCCAACCACGCGCGCGCCGCGCCATACCGGCTTGCGACAGGGTTGGAAGGGGGCGTTCGACGTCGCGATCCTCGCTATACATTATAGCCGTAATAAGATAACGTCAACCGCGTTTTTTCAAGCATGGACAACCTGCGTCCTACCTGAAAGCGATTTCATGGGGCAAAATTCTCGTTTGAATCGGATAAAAAGGGACTTTTACGCCTCGACGCCCTTTTAAAAAAATTTCTTAAAAAATCGCTTAATTATGGCTTATTCTTTTTGTCGCTCGACTGCGACTGACTACGCTCGACAAAATTATTCTCTTTCGTATCGCAGAATTCGCGACTGCCCGACGAAAAGACCCATGTCAGAGAGACGTCGCTGAAGAAGGAATCGGAAAGCGTAAAGCCGCCCCCTCCCGACGCGGTAACCCCGATCGCGTTCTCCAAAAAGAAGCTATGACTGATCGTCGCCCGCGCGCCGTCAAGCGACGCGACGCCATGCATGACTTCAGGTCCAAACCGGCAGAATTCGACCGCGCCCGTCGACCCGTTGACAAACCGGACGCAGTCCGCCTCGCAACGACTGAACGCGCATTTCTGCAACGTCGCGCTCGCGTACTCCCCGTCGACGACGACAAAAGACGCCTCGCGACCCGCTTTAACGTCGGTAAAAACGCAGTCGCGGAACGTCGCGACGCCTCCCTCGACGACGCTCGCCAACGGTCGTGCGCTTTTATACTCTTGATACGCATACCGGAACGTTACGCCGCCGATCCTGACGGCTTCGCGAGAACTGATCCAGACGCCCTCGTCTCTCCCGATCTCGATCACGGCGGAAGAAGGATCGGCCGGCGATCCGACGATCGTGATCGGTCCTGAAAGCTCAAGCCCGGGATG
>CACYBR010000088.1 GCA_902772705.1 uncultured Planctomycetota bacterium | reverse complement strand
TCGTCCGCAAGCGTGTTGAGAATACGCCCGACGATATGAACGTCGTTCTTCTCCTCGACGATCTCAAGAACGGAACATTCAAGCGAAATCGGAAAATCGAGAAGAATCGGCGCGTCGACGAACGAACTGGGAGCCGCGCGAAGCCCCGTGCGCTCGAATTTGTCCGCGTCCTTGTTCCCCGAAACGATCCCGAAATAGTCCGCTTCCTTGAGATGGGGAATATCGGCGACGCTCAGCGTAAAGGACTTGTTGAGCTTGATGTTCCGATATGATTTGTGGCTCGGATCAAGATCAAGCACGACCTTTTCGTCGCCATAGATTCCGCCCCACGCCATGTTCATGACGTTGACCTTCTTATTCTCGTCGTAGGTCGCAAGCAAAAGGACGGGCATTGGAAAAAGGAACGGTTTGGGTCCAAGATCTTTCAGCATTTCAAGGCTCCTTGAAAACAAGTCGTTCCGCCCCGGAGGGCGAAACAGAGAGGGAGACGCGGCGCCGAAGCGTTCCTCGGCGCCGCGGCGCTTTTTTAACGGTCGTCTTCGCGAGTCAACCGGCGCTCAGAAATGCGCGTCGATCGCCGCGAAACGCGTTTTCCAAAACAAAACCGTCAGCGATAGATCGTGAAGTTGGCGCGGAACGCTTTGAAGCTCTCAAGCGCCGGCTCCCACATTTTCGCAATCTCGTCGACGGTCTTGCCGTCGTTGATCGCCTCAAGCGTCTTGTCGCTGAGCAGCAGCGTGTTCGCGTTCTTCTGCTCCCACTGCTCAGGATAATCCAGAACGAGCTGACGCATGAGCGCAACCCCGAGCTTAACCGCGTCGAGCTTGTCGCGATCCGTAATCGTCATGCGAATTCCGGAAACCTCTTCGCCCTTGTACTTGCTGCCGGTCGGCGTGTATTTAATCGCTTCGAACGAAACGCCGGGTATCTTCGACTCCGTAAGCTTCGCGGCGAGATCGGCGCCGTCGATCCAGGGTGCGCCGACAACCTCAAAGGGCGTGTCCGTCCCGCGACCGACCGAAATGTTCGTAAACTCGGGGATCCCGATTCCAGGATAGAGAAGCGCCTCGTCAAGGGAGCGCATATTCGGCGACGGGTTGACCCAGGTCAGACCGGTTTCGTCGAAGTACTGATCGCGAGTCCAGTTTTCGCACGGGACGACGGTCAGATCGAGAGCGAGGTTGTACTTGTAAGCAAACGCAAGCGCGAGTTCGCCAACCGTCATGCCGTGCTGGATCGGCATGGGGAAGAAGGCGACGTAAGCTTCGCGGCCCGGATCGAGGAACGGTCCGTCGACCTTGACCGCGCCGATCGGATTCGGACGGTCGAGCACGACAAACTTCTTATGGAGATCCGCGCACGCCTGCATCGCGGAGCACATCGCGCTGATATACGTGTAGAAACGAACGCCCACGTCCTGAATGTCAAAGACAAACGCGTCCACGTCCTCGAGCATCTGCGGGGTCGGACGACGGATCTCGCCGTAAAGACTGTAAACCTTCAGGCCTGTCTCGGGATCCTTCACGTCGTCGATTTCAGACTGGTCAAGCTCCCCGTAAAGACCATGCTCCGGGCTGAAGAGCGTCGTAAGATTGACGCCGCCGTCCTGCATCGCCTTCGGAAGGTGCGAACCGTCCTTGAGAAGCCCTGTCTGATTCGTAAGAAGACCGACCTTGAGATCCTTCAGCGGCGCGTACTTGTCGCGCGCAAGGACGTCGGCGCCCGTCAGGGTCTCGCCCTTCTTAACCTCCTGAGAGGCGTTCGGAGAACGATAGACGGACTTTTCGACGTACGCCTTCGCCGCGTCCGCGTCAAGCTCGTCGTGAATCGAGTCAAGCGCGATCTGGCCGATCTTGCCGCTCATGCCGACGTAGTCGCCCTTCCCGTCCGGATGCAGACGGTTGCCAAGGAATATCACGTAGAGGTTTGTGCCCGGATCGATCCAGATCGACGTGCCGGTAAAGCCGCTGTGTCCAATCGCTTCCGGAGACATGAGGACCGCGCGGTTGCCAGAATAGGGGGAGCGCTTGTCCCAGCCGCGAGAACGTACGCCGCGCGGAATGCCAAGCGGCTCGGTCATGAGCTTGAAGGTCTCAGGCTTCATGATCTGGACCGGCGCGGCGCCCGACGCGGGCGTATAGGTCCCGTGACCGATGAGCATCGCGGAAAGTATCGCAAGATCGGGAGCTGTCGAGAAGTTGCCCGCATGACCGGCGACCCCGTCCATCTCGTACGCGCGAGGATCGTGGACTTCGCCCTTGATCCAGTTCTCGTCTTCCGGCGTTCGTTTTTCCGCCGCCGCCGCTCGCGCCTTCTGCTCCGCGTTCGGATTGTAGCCCGTGTCGACCATTCCGAGCGGCAGATAGATGTTCTGGCGGACGAACTCGTCCTCCGACATGCCGGTGACCTTTTCGATAACATAGCCCATGAGGATGAAGCCGACGTCGCTGTACGCGAACGCCTCGCGCGGCGGCGTGCGCAGTCCGAGCTTGCAGATATTGGCGAGGATCTCCTCGCGGTTAAATCCGATGTAGTCGCGGATGCTGTTGTCGGGGGTCAGACCGGAAATATGGGTCAGACAGTCGCGAACCGTTATGCTCTCCTTGCCGTTCTGACCGAATTCGGGGAAGTATTTCGTGATCGGATCGTCATAGCCGATCTCGCCGCGTTCCACGAGAATCGCCGTGGCGATTGCGGTCGCGGTCACCTTCGAAAGGGACGCAAGATCGTAAACCGTGTCGAGCGTCGTCTTTTCGACGACCGGCTCCGTCTGACGATCGCCATAGGCGCGCAGATACGCCAGCTTGTTGCCGCGTCCGATCGCGACGACCCCGCCGGGGAAATTGCCCGCCTTGATATTCTCCTCGACGAGCGCGTCGATCCGAGCAAACGCGGACGCGTCCATCGAAAGCTCCGCCGGATCGACGACCGGAACCGCCATCTTCGCCGGATCCGGATAGTCGGCCGCAGTTGCGATATTCGCGACGAAGAGCGCCGCGAGGCCTAGAATCAATTTCGTGAGTTTATTCATTTTCATTCCTGTTTCTGTGACGCGAAAACAGCGCGGCGAATCGCCGCCCGCCGACTATTATACTGTACTTTCCCCAGTTTTTTGAAAAACACAGTTTGAGCGAGATCTGACTAAAAATTGACGTCTGAAAAAGGAACTGCCTTGGTTAACGTCTTAAACCAAGACCAACTCGCCTCAGGGAGCCCCTGACGAGCCAGACCAAACCTCGTCCAACGGCCTAATTGTAAGTCTCCAATCAGTCCTTTACAAGCCTTGTGGCGTTATTTTGAGACGATTTTATCAGGCAGTTTCTTACAGTCGGTCGTTTAACCTCCTG
>CACYBR010000087.1 GCA_902772705.1 uncultured Planctomycetota bacterium | reverse complement strand
GTCGGCGGCTCGGTCGAGCTTCTCGCGCGCGAAGAATACCATAAGTCGCTTCAGGAGCTCTGGGACGAATACGTCGAGGACGTGACGAAGAAATGACCGCGAGTTGCCAGTCGCGATCGTAAAAGAAAAACGCGCCGACTCCATGACGGAGAGCCGGCGCGTTTTTTTATTGTTCTCGCGAGGTTGCGCGACGCGCAATCACCAGTCAGGGAGCCTCGGGGGCGGACCGGCGGGACCGCGTTCGCGTCGAGACGGCGCCGGGGCAGGCGTCGGTTCGGTCGCGGCAGGTTGGCGCGCGTCGCGGTTCTTTGCGGCGACGCGGGAGTCGGCGACGTTGGGCTCGAAGCGCTCGCGCTTTTCGGAGCCGGAGAAGGCGGCGGCGAGGCTTCCGAAGAAGCTTTCGCGCTTCTCGTTGAACTCGTCCGCGGCCTCGTTGTAGCGTTCGCAGGTCTCCGCCAGATCGTTCTTCGCGTCGTCGAGCCTGGCCATAAGTCGCTGGACGTCCTCGTTTTGACTCAGGTCCGCGCGACTCTTGACCTCGTCGATCAGCCGCTGAATCTTCGCGTCGAGGTCCTCTTCCGCAGTCGCGCCCGACTCCGGAGTCTCCGCGGCGCTTGCGCGGCGCCCCGCGTTCTTAATGGAATCGACGAGGCCCTGAAGCGAGAAGGACGCGCGTTCGTCGCCGGCGCCGGAGAGCTCGTCCACCTTGTCGGCGAGCTCGTCGGCGATTTCAGACTGATTCTTGAGCTTCGCCTGAATCTTGTCCCATTCGACGACGACTTTGTCCTCCTTCGCCGAAAGATCAATTTTGACGTAGCCGTTGTAGATCGCGAAGGCGACGCCCAGCGCGATCGCCGGGAAAAGCAGCTTGCGAGTAAGTCGAAACAGCATTGGGTAAATCTCCGTAAACGCGCTGGATTGCGCGTGGCAGTCGTCATTTTCCGTCGGCGGGAGGGAGCGGTTCGACGGACGTCGTAACGCCGGACGAATAGGGCGCCGCCGCGCCGCCCGAATTTTGCGCCTCGTCCTCGACGACGCGCGCGTTGAAATATTCGCGCGGTTCGAGCTTAAAGAGGGGCGCGATCAGCTTGCCGGGGAACCCGTCGACGATTTTATTCTCCTTGAGTACGACTTCGTTATATTCGCCACGAGCGTTTGAGACGGCGGTCGTGGCGTTGGCGAGCGCGTCGAGCGCCTTCCGGTATTCGTCGTCGTCGCGCAGCGCGGTCATGTCTCGGACGGCGCCCAGGAGTCTCCCGAGTTCGTCGCCGAGCGCGACGTTTGCGTCTGCGCGGTCCGTCGGCGCGCCGGGCTGGTCGAGTCGGGTCGCCGCGCGCTCAACGTCGTCGAGAATCGCGTCGAGCGACTCCGGGTCGTCGCCGCGGTCGCCGTTCGGGTCGCGCGTCTGCGGCGCGCGGTCGCGCACGACGTCGACGAAACGCAGCGCAAGCTGAGACCGCTCGTTAAGCGCGCTCTCGAGCGTCGACCATTTTTCGCGCGCCGCCGCGTCGTCGCCGGCGAGTCTCGTCTGCATGTAGACGCCGTAGAGGAGCGTTATGACCACGACGATCAGCAGCGGTCCAAGGGTGCGCGCAAGTCTGAGACGCGGACTGCTCGCGCGCGGCGCGTTGGGGCGCCTGGGGGCGGACGTCATCTTCTTTCTCCTGTCGGAAATGTTACGGCATGGCCGGGAATGATAAAAAACGCCGACGAACACGCGTTGTTCGCCGACGCTTCGTTCCCTTTATTGTAGCGCCGTAACGTCATTCGTCGAGCCAGTCGAGCTTCTCCGGAAGAGGCGACCCGAGATTGACGCAGCCCGTCTCCGTGACCGCGACGATATCCTCGATTCGCAGGCCTCCGAGCCGCTTGTCATAGAGCCCCGGCTCGACCGAGACGACGTCGCCGACCACCAGTTCCGGGCCCTTGAAGTCCAGCAGCGGCGGCTCGTGGATCGACAGTCCGAGCCCGTGGCCGGTTCCGTGCGTGAGTCGCGTCTGCGTCTCCGCCTCCTCGGAGCCCGGCTGCGCGTAGCCGTATCCGTGCGCTTCGAGCGCGGCGATCGTCGCGCGGTGGACCTCTTCTCCCGTGACCCCGGCGCGAATCGTCGCGGTCGCCGCCTCCTTCGCCGCCCTGACCGCCTCGAGCATCTTCTGATAGACCGGCTCGATCTTGCCGTTGACGACGGTTCGGGTGCAGTCTCCGTTATAGAGCGTCGTCCTGTTCATGGGAAAGACGTCGATGATGATCGGCTCGCCCGTATAGAGATAGCCCGACCCGTAGTTGTGGCAGTCTCCTCCGTCCTTGCGTCCCGCGGTAATCGAGGGTACGTTCTGGTATCCCGCGTCGAGGAGCGTTCTGTCGATGAAGGATCGCAGATTTTCGGAAGTGAGCGTTTCGCCGTCGGTTGCGACGAGCCGTCCCTGTTCGTCGGGAGTCGCGGTCGCGACGCGCACGCAGGCTTTTCGGATCGCGTCTTCGGTCGCGAGCTGCGCTTCATGGATGAAGGCGAGCTCCATCTTGTCCTTTGATCGTCGTTCGAGGATTCCGCGCATGACGTCGCATTCGCATTTGATTCCGACTTTTGCGAGCGCGTCGACGTAGACGAGCGGGAGCGAACGGTCGGAGATCACGAGCTCGGTTCCAGCGCGTCGAAACGCCTCGGCGACGCTCTGCGCCGTCGCGATTTCACGGTCGCCGGAGAGCCCCGAGTCTGGCGCAAAGTCGGCGGGACACGCGACGAAGTCGGCGGCCGCGTTGGCGATCGCGCGTTCGTTTTCAATATCGCGGAGAATGAGCAGCCGCGTCCTGCCGTGCGTCTTCGGGGAGCGCGCGTTCGTGGACGGCTTCGCTTCCGGGAAGGTTCGGTCTTCTTCGAATTCGAGAACGGCGGCGGGGTCGCCGACCAGGAACCGCATTTTCCAATAGAGGGTCGCGCTCGTGGCAGGCGTTCCTGCGGTCAAATATGCTTTTTTCATTTTGGGCGTCTCTTCTTTAGCGCTAATCAAACGCGTTGTGTAAAAACGACTCGGACGGTCGACGCCATGTTCGGCGCCGGTCTCTATAGGTTATCAAATCGCACTGGGACAGGCAAGCGT
>CACYBR010000086.1 GCA_902772705.1 uncultured Planctomycetota bacterium | reverse complement strand
AGTCGACGACGAGCGAGACTCCCAGAAAGACGACGCTCAGGACGAGCGTGGAAATGAACGCGTAACTGAACTTCGCGAACGCGGCGACGCGCCAGTCAGAAACGACGCGACGCAACGTTTCGAGCGTGCCGTTCTCACGCTCGCGCGCAAACGCAATCGCGCAAAGCGTCGCAACGTTTAAGATCAGCGCAAACGTCGCGCCGTAAAGGTAGTCGGCAGGATGGACAAAACCGGCTTGGAGATATTGAAACAGAGGGAGGGCGAGTCCCATAATGAGGAATACGCTCGTTTGCGCGCGCGTTTCCAGATATTCCTTGCGCAGTAGTGCAAAATATTGTTTCATGAGCAGTCCTCAGGAGCGCTTCGCAATGGGATGGGGGGGCGCGACGGAAACGATTACTTTTTCATATAGGCGATGAAGACGTCTTCGAGCGTCGGAATCGAAAGGCTCGTATCGACAAGTCGCTCTCCGAGCGCCGTGCGAAGACGTTCCTCATAATTCGGGGAGAGTCCCCGTCCGAGGAGGTGATAGCGCGCCCCGTATCGTTCCTTCCCGATATACTCGTCTTCAAAAATCGAGGCAAAGAGCGCGTCGAGCGAGGCGTCGCCGGCGGAATCGCCACGAATCGTCGCGCTCAGGAGTTTGGTCGTCTCTTTGATATTCTCGACGGAGTCCATGAGGATGAATTTTCCATTTTTCAGGAACGCGACGTGATCGGCGACGCGTTCGACCTCCGCCGTCTGATGGCTTGAAAGAAAGACGGCCTTTCCAGCGGCGGCAAGGTCGGCGACGTTCGAGAGTATCTGACGGCGCACGAGCGCGTCGAGCCCTGACGTGGGTTCGTCGAGAACCAGAATCTCCGGATCGCGCGCCAATTCGAGCGCGAGCGACGTTTTCGCCTTCATGCCCTTGGAAAGCGTTCTGACGCGCGCGTTGAGATTCAGTCCGAGTTCTTCGCAGCGTTGCGCGTACTCCGACCAGTATCCCTTGAAATTAAAGGCGGCGGCGAACTTGCCAAGCTGACCGACGGTCATATATTCGTAAAGACGCGGCGCCTCTGGTATGTAGCCGACGCGTGGACGCACGCTGCTCGCGTACTTCACGGGATCAAGCTGGAACACGCGCATCTGCCCCGAGGTCGGTTTCATTTCTCCAAGAATCAAACGCGCCGTCGTCGTCTTGCCGGAGCCGTTTTCTCCAAGAAGCGCAAAGACGGAACCCGGTTCGATCGTAAAGGAGACCGAGTTGAGCGCCAGCTTAGAACCGTACTTCTTGACGACGTCGCGCGCCTCCACGACGCTCAGCGACGGCTTGTCGAGGTTGGAGGGATCGTATTCGTGTTTAATAGGAGCGTCTGTCATTTTCACATTCCTCCATTCGCGTCAGCGTCGTGGGTTTCTGGCTGATAGTCGGCGACGACCTTTTTGAGAGCGGCCTCAAAGCTTGCTCTGATTTCGTCAAGCGGCGTCTTGCCAACGACGGCTTCCCTGATCGTTTCTTCAAGCCGCTCCTGAAAAAAAGAAAGACGAATGTGCCTGCAGCGTTCCTGGGAGCCCGGCGAAACGACAAAGCCCTGTCCACGAACTGATTGGATCAGTCCGTCGTTTTTGAGGAACATATACGCCTTCACGACTGTTTGTGGATTGATCGCCAGCGATTTGGCTGTTTCACGCACAGAAGGAATAAGGGAGCCTTCTGGCAACGCCCCGCTGGCGATAAATAGACGCGCCTGACGAACTATCTGTTCGTAGATCGGCACGACGCTATTGAAGTTGATCTGGTACATACTCGACTCTCCCCGTGCAATGGCCAGATTGACGGTGTATTAGTTATGTAACTCACTATAACGTCTCATGACTGTGACGTCAACTATTTTTTTAAAATAAATGAAAAAATTTTTTCATTCTGAAATATATTGCGCGTGAACGGCTGGAAGCGCAAAAAAAATCCCGCCGCCGCGCAGGGACGCGGACGACGGGACTCTGACTTATGAAGCGATTGGCTTTCAATCGTCGGCGTTACGATTCTCCGTTCTTTCCCGGATCGAATATTCTCGCGCCGTGTTGCGCCGCTCATGGAGCATGAGCTCCGCGACGAACCCAATCGAGAGAATTTGCGCGCCAAAGACCAGAAGCGCTGCGGAATAGACGACTGCAGGACGTCCGGAGAGGTTGTATTCGGCGAGACCAAGCAACGGGATTCTTGCCAGAATCCAGCGTAGCGCGAGCCAAAGCATCGTGAGCGAACCGACTCCGAAACAGCACAGACCGATCGTGCCGAGGAAGTGCTGAGGTCGCGAGCCGTAACTCGTGCAGAATTTGACCGAAAGCAAATCGAGAAAGCCCTTGATAAAGCGATTGAAACCGTACTTGGAGCGTCCGTATTTCCGCGCGCGATGGTTCACGACCTTTTCCCCGACCTTCCAGCCTCTGGCGCCCGCGAGCGCCGGGATAAAACGATGAAGCTCACCGTAAAGCGTGATTTCGTCAAAGATTTCACGTCGGTAACATTTCATGCCGCAGTTATGGTCGTGGAGTTTGACGCCGGTAAGACGACTGACCATCCAGTTGAAGACATGGCTCGGGAAGACTTTGTGCCACGGATCGTGGCGCGTCT
>CACYBR010000085.1 GCA_902772705.1 uncultured Planctomycetota bacterium | reverse complement strand
TTGGACTGAACGAGACTTCCTGATTGCGGATCGCTTGGACACGCGAGGAACGGCGCGTTGCATTCGAGCGCGTTTGCCATTTCGTAAACGACCATGTTGTCGCCTTTTCCGGCTGATTTGTAGACAGGCTGAGAGTAATCGATCAACTCGGCAATCTGATTGGCCTCCATGTAGCGGAACAGGCGAGCCTGAATTGAAAACGCGCCGGCGGATTTGGACGACTCGTTCGCCATCGGGGGAAAATGTTCGTTGAACACGCCGACGTAGTTATGCGTCGCCAGACCATACTGCTTGAGATTGTTCGCGCATTGCATTCTGCGCGCGGCTTCGCGCGCAGCCTGGACGGCAGGCAGGAGTAGCCCGATGAGAATCCCGATAATGGCAATCACGACCAGCAGTTCAACGAGCGTAAAGCCGCGCGTTGAAGAGCGCGCGAGCAAGAAAAAAGAGTGAAAACGTTTCATCGAATCACGTTCTCCTTGTTGAGATTGGGGAGACGGAACGACGTTCTGAGGCAAAGGGGCGCCAGCCCCTGATTGAAACGACCGTCCATCGCGGAAGCTTCAACGAACGGGCTGTCCGAACAACCCGAAAGACGCAGGAAGGTCTTCTGACTCGCGGAATTTTTCACAGCCTTCTCAGCGCAGCTATGTCGCGCCAATGGCGTTTAAATCGAGTGAAAAACCTGAGCGCATGTTTGCGCTCGTCCGCACACAGCGGCGAGGACCGTTCCGGAATAGGCGCCGGATTCCCTGTTATGCTCTTATCTTTTTCTCCTGGCGAGCCTTTGCCATGGCGCGCGTTGGTTTCTTGAAAAAGGGAGCCGCCTGCGTCCTCAAAATGTCGACGTAAGAATCGCGTGCATAACGCGAAAACGTCGGAGGCGAGTATATGACGCTTTCCGTTTTCGTCAAGGGTTGTAAAAACTTCCGTCTCGGTTGCATTATTTCACAGGAAAGTCTATAATCCCGTCTGAATCTTTGTTTAGAAACGGAAACGTTGGATTTTAAGGAACTCAGGAACGCAGTTTCTGGGTGGGATTGACCGGGATTTTTTGCGGTCAGACTGCAGAAAGAAAGGGAAATAGCATGAGCGCATCGTATGCCATTGTCGGCGCAATTATCGTCGGAGCGGTTTTAATTCTTTGGATCATCGGCGTTTATAACTCGCTTATTAAACTCCGGAGTCGCTACAGGAACTCGTACGCTCAGATCGACGTTCAGCTCAAGCGTCGCTACGATCTGATACCGAATCTGGTCGAGACGGTCAAAGGTTATCTTCAACATGAATCTGAAACGCTCGAAGCGGTTGTTCGAGCGCGCGGCGCCGCGTTTGCCGCTAATCAGAACGCGGTCAACAGACCAGGCGATCCCAACGCGATGGGTAAGCTTAGCGCGGCGGAAGGCGCGCTTTCTGGCGCTCTTGGAAGGCTTCTGGCCGTCGCTGAAAGCTATCCGGAGCTGAAGGGGAACCAGAACATGCTCGCGCTTCAGGAAGAGCTGACCTCGACGGAGAATAAGATTAGCTTCGCGCGTCAGAACTACAACGACTGCGTGTCCGCCTACAATACAAAGCGCGAGTTGTTTCCGACCGTCGTCGTCGCCTCGCTCTTCAATTTCGAAGCCGCCGCGCTCTTTGAAATTAACGACCCCACGGAGCGTGAAGCGCCGAAGGTTAAATTCTGAGTCTGGCTGAAGGTTGCTTTCGATCATTCCATTGCGTAGATTCCGTTTCGGAGACGAACGAAGATGAATTTTTTTGAGCGACAGGATAAGGCGCGCGCTCTTTCTTTGCGTCTTACCCTCATGTTCATTCTTGCCGTGATCCTGACCGTTTTGTCGGTTCATATCCTTGTCGCAACGGTTTACGACGTGTTTGTCAACGAGACGCAGACCTCCGTCGAGTTCGACGCGACTACGGGCGAGCCGCTTGATCCGAACTCGGATTCCGTGTCCTGGGGCGCGACGTTTATCCGTTTTCTTTGCGATCGGAATCTATTTCTGTGCAATCTGATAGTCGTGGGAGGGCTGATTCTTGGCGCCTCTCTTTGGCGATTTAGCGCGCTCAGCAAAGGCGGACCCGAAGGCGTGGTCAAGTCGCTTGGCGGCGCGCCGCTTGGACGCGGCGGCGCGTCGGCGAGAGATCGGCGACTGTATAATGTCGTTGAAGAGATCGCGATCGCCTCAGGAACGCCGATTCCGCAGATTTACGTTCTGGAGAACGAGCGGAGTATCAACGCGTGCGCGGTGGGAACGTCTCCTGAAAACGCGGCGGTTTGCGTGACGAGCGGCGCGCTTGACCTTTTATCTCGCGACGAGCTTCAGGGCGTCGTCGCGCATGAATTCAGTCATATCGTCAACCGTGACATGCGCCTCAACATGCGGTTGATAGGCGTTCTTTTTGGGATTGAACTTCTTTCCATGATTGCGGTCATTGCGATTCGCATGCTGTTCAGTAATACGCATGTTTCCACAAGCAGTTCCGACGACAATGGGAAGAACAGCGGGGGCGTGGCAATCCTGGTTATTCTGCTTGCGTTGTGCGTGCTGTACCTTATAGGCGCGATCGGCGTGGTTTTTGGCAACATAATCCGCGCGGCGATTTCGCGTCAGCGGGAGTATCTCGCCGACGCGTCTGCCGTTCAGTTCACGCGCAATCCCAACGGAATCGCGGGCGCGCTCAAAAAGCTTGGAAGTCCTGACGTCGGGTCGGCGATTAATGCGAGCGGCGCCGAACAGACTTCGCACATGTTCTTCGGATCGGTTTTCAAGTCAGGCTTCTTCCAGAACCTGTATAAGACTCATCCGCCTCTTGTGGATCGTATCAAAGCGATAGATCCGACCTTCGACGGAACCTTTCCGGAAACGGTCGTTCCAGTCGCAGTCGACGAGCCGTTCGAACCGACGACGTCGGGTTTTCAGAGCTTTGCCGGGGCTTCAGAGCGCTCGGCGGTCGAGAGCGCGTCGACGTTGTCCGTCGACGCCGCGTCCCTGTATGGCGACTGGGCAAGAGTCGACGAAAGCGCCGACGCCAATGCCGCCTCGCGTCAGATCAGGATCGCGCCTCGCCTTCTTGAACCGATTCCTTCTGAGCTTGACGACGTTCTCGTTGACGTCACGGGCGCCAGAGCCGTTTTTTACGGCGTTCTTTACAGTCACGAACCGGCGGTTCGCTCAAACCAGACCGAGCTTTTGAATCGTCTGGAAACGACCGAAGTTAAGGAACGACTCGGACATGTCCTGAAACTGGTCGAGCCCATGTCTGACGCCGCTCGACTTCTTGTCGTGCGCATTGCCACGCCGCTGATCAAAACCATGACGGTCGAACAGTATCAGACGTTCCGCAGGATTGTCGTAGATTTTTGTTCTGCCGACGGACGACTCGACCTCTTTGAATACACGCTTCAGAACGTCGCGCTGAGGGAGCTTGACATTTATTACCGTCTTTCGAAACCGATAGAGGCGCGATATTCCGATTTCGCCAATATCGCCGAGAGCTTCCGGAACGTTCTCGCTTGTTTGGCCTACGAAGGAGGATCGAGCGTCGACGACGCGCAAAATGCATTTGCCGCAGGATGCGAGGTTTTCAACGACAACGTTGAGACTCCGAGGAGAGAGAACTGCACGCTTGCCGAATTTTCGCGTTCGCTCAATCAACTCGCTTTTACGACGCCGACTCTGAAGCAGCAGATTCTCGAAGCTTGCTGGAAATGCGTTCTTTGGGACGGCGTTGTGACGGAGCGCGAGTCCGCGCTTCTGAGCGCCGTGACAGCCGCGCTCGGCGTTCCCGCTCCCGTATGGAAGGAATGGGCTAAATAACGCGTCCTCGTAGGGAAATCATTACGCTTCAATCAAAGCGACAGGGGCTTTTGCCGTCATGGATTTTTTTGAACGACAGGAGCGCGCTCGCGGGCTTTCCGCTCGTCTGACGTTGCTCTTTATTCTCTCGGTCGTTGCGACCGTTGTGACGACGCATGTCTTTGTCGTCGCTCTGGGCGCGCTTTTTCAACCGGAGGAAGCTACCGTATATAGCGAGCAAAGCGACGGGCAACTGCAACTGAGCGTCGTCAATCCACAGGAACTTTTTATCGAAAACAGCGTTTGCAATCCAGTTTTTCTTCTCGTGGATTTTCTCATTTTCGGAGGAATCATTCTTGGCGCGGCGTTTTGGCGCTTGAGGAAGAGCAGAAGTCTTGGCGTTTCGGGCGTCGCGAAAACTCTTGGCGGCGTTCCTCTGATTCGCGGTTCCGGAGACATAAGGTTGCAACGCCTGTATAACGTTGTGGAAGAAATGGCGATTGCGTCTGGAACGCCTGTGCCCGAAATTTTTGTGATCAAGGGAGTGCAGGGAATCAACGCGTGCGCGGTCGGCTACGCCCCTGACGCGTCGGCGATCTGCGTAACCGAGGGCGCGCTAGAACGTCTCACTCGCGAAGAGCTTCAGGGAATCGTCGGACATGAATTCAGCCATATCGTGAACAACGACACGCCGATCAACATGCGTTTGATCGGCGTTCTTTTCGGACTTGAATTCCTTACGTTGATCGCTTGCTGGATGATTCGGTCGTTTTTCAGCAAGTATTGGTTCCTTGGTAAGATTTTATTTTTCTTTGCGGGAATAGGTCTGTTCTGTATCGGATTCGTCGGTCTGTTCTTTGGAAACGTCATTCGCGTTGCGATTTCAAGACAACGCGAATACCTTGCCGACGCGACAGCCGTTCAGTTTACGCGTAATCCGTTCGGAATAGCGGGCGCGCTTAAAAAGATTGGGTGCGTCAAGGTAGGTTCGGCGATCGATTCCTCCGCCTGCGAACAGGCTTCGCACATGTTTTTTGTTCCGGTTTTTGAATCCGGTTTCTTCCAGAGGCTCTATCGCACGCATCCACCCCTCGTCAAACGCATAAAAGCGCTGGATCCGACCTTCGACGGCGCGTTTCCCGAAAGAGTCCCGACAGTTCCCATCAGCGAGGAGGAAGAGCGCCGGCTCGCTGGTCTTGGCGTCTGCATGGCCGCCTCGGAATCGGCTCCTTCAAGCGCCTTTTCTTTGAAGAGCGTCGCGTCGGAAAACGGTTTAGCGGCTCCTAACGCGTCTTTGAACGTTGACGCGGCGACGATCTACGGCGATTGGGCGCTCCCGGAGTTCGATTCCGTAATAGGGGAACGTCCGCGCGGAATCAGAATAACGCCGCGTCTTCTGGAACCGATTCCAACCGTATTGGACGACGTTCTGGTTGACGCCGTCGGCGCAAGGGCCGCGTTTTACGCCGTTCTCTTCAGTCGCGACGAACGCGTAAGAGCGAGTCAGAT
>CACYBR010000084.1 GCA_902772705.1 uncultured Planctomycetota bacterium | reverse complement strand
CCCAGCGGCGTCATGCCGCCGAAATGATTGGGTCCGGGAATGTGGGGACCTGGACCGAAGTATGGGTTCGGTCGGAAGTTATTGGGGCGAGTCGGAAAAGGACCGGGCCATGGAGACGAATCGACGTGAACAGCCGCGACGGTTCGAGGCTGCGGTATTGGGCGCACGTGGCCAACAGGATCAGGCGGCGCGGAAAGATAGGGCGCCGTTCGGTATTCCGGACCGTACACGACCGCTCTTGGCGTAGACGCGGCGGGCGCTCGCGGTTCATTCGCCGTTGCGCGTGCGACGTAGCCGGGTTCAAAGTAGATCGAGGCCGAGGGGTGATAGAAGGCAGGGGGCGCGACATGGACGGGGCCCGATTCCGCAGGCGTCTGGCGATTGGCGATCCTGATCGAAAAAGGACCGTTCGAGAAGAAAAAGTCGGCCGCGCCAACCTGATAGGCGTCGCCGGCGTTCATAAAAAACGCGCACAAAGAGACGAGGAAGAGTCTCAGAACGTTGTTCTTTTTCATGGACGAGTTTTACCTGAAGTGGAAAGCGGAGTCGAGATTCGGCGATTTGACATGCCTTTTAGCTTATGGAACGCTTCAAAAAAACGCCGTCCCGAAGTTCTTCAGGACGGCGCGCTGTTTTAACGTCAGAGGCACGACGTTGGCTCTCTGACAGGACGTCGCGGATCAGTTGGCTGGCGCAGGCTCTGCTTCGAGGGTTTCGACGGCGTTGTCAAGGACGTCGCCAGCTTCCTCAATAATGTTTGTCGCGCCTTTTTCAACCGCCTGAACGGCAGAAGCCTCTTCCGCGTTGGTCTGCTTCATGAGGTTGCCGTAACCGACGATGATCGTGGAGTATACAAGCGTGAAGATCGCGACTCCGAGCACAAACTTGGTGAAGCGACTCGACCCCTTCCATTCACGGAGGCACAGACCCCAGATCGAACTGAAGATGATGATCGAGGCCATGTGGAGCGTCCAGCTGGAGAACTTATACTCGCCCATGCGCGTTTCGCCCATGGAATAGAAGAAGAACTGGAAGTACCATGTCGTGCCGGCGAGCGCGGAGAAGAAGAGGTTCCACGCGTAGTTAATCGTGACCTTCTGACCCTTGTTGTCTGGATCGTTAATCGTAGTCGTGAAGAACTGGTACAGCGTGCCGTTCTTGAGCATGAGGAGCATGCACCAGATGAAGTTGGTTGTGAAGCCGCCCAAAAGAACGACGCAGAGTTTCGGAAGACCGACCCAGAGATCGCCTGTTCCATGGTTTGCCGATTCAATTGCGATCGGCTCCGCCGCCTGAAGACCGAACGCCATACAGGCGCTGAAGAGACCGGAAATCAACGCGATGAAAACGCCCTTGACAAAACTGAATTCCTTGATGGATTCGCGTTTAACTTCTTCAGGAAGTTCACGTTCTTTCGACATGCCGGCGACTCCTGCGAGGATAACGCCCAGCAGACAGACGCCAAGCCCGAGAAGAATGACGCAGTATGGAGGTTGCGTCTTTATGCTTTCGAGGATAGTCCCTTGATAAATGTCTGGCAGGAGCGTGCCAAGCACCGTACACAAACCGAGCGCGACCGCCATACCCAACGACATGCCCAGATAACGCATCGTCAGTCCGAACGTCAGACCGCCAATTCCCCAGAGGACTCCAAAGAGGTATGCCATCCCGACCGCCTTCGGGTTGTCGTGAAGGACGGTCACAATAGACGGAACGACGCCCTTGGAAAGCAACAGAGCCATGACCCACGGCGCAATAATCCATGAGAAGAATCCGCCGGCGAGCCAGTAGACTTCCCAGGACCATTTGCGAACCGCCTTATAAGGCACGTAAAAAGACCCGGACGCGAGACCGCCGAGCCAATGGAAAATAACGCCGTAAACAACTTGTGGCATGAAGTGTCCCTTTCGCCGGCGGACTTGCGAAACAACGCGTTTCCGCCTGATATATGCATAGCGTGTCTGGTCGTTTACGCCCTTTTAACCGGAAACGTCGCGCGAGCGGAAAGCGACCAACGTAAAATCTGATTTGATTTTAAACAATCAGGAATTGAATTACAAGGGTCTGAAAGAATCCTTTTCTCAGTTCTCGTCAAGATAACTGAGCGTGATTGGCGCGTAGTCGTCGTATTCCAGTTTATCGACGTCAAGGACGGGCAGGAAACCGTCCACGCTGGTTCTCGGATCGACGATTTTTCCAGCGAAGAGACTCCAGATCGAGTCGACGACCCATCGACATACGACGTCGGCGTACTTCAGGTCGTTGTCAGACCATGGCGCGCCAAACGCGCGAACGTCCGATTTCGAAAGCACGATATAACCGAGCGTGACGGCGGACGACGCGTCTGGCTCCACGATTTTCCGGAGGAAATGACGGTAGAGCGGCAACTGAAGATTGATCCAGCGGTTTGAACCGAAGTCGTCTAAATTTCGGAGCCCGTAACAGGTCGCCAAGACGCCAGGGAGTCCCTCGTCCTTTATGTTCTGGCGGTGTTTGCGGTCGACGACGTTTCGGTCTCGTGTGGTGAGCAGCAGTTCTTCCGAGTCCTTTGTTTTCTGGCGACGTCTGGAGTCGACGACGTTTCGGTCTTGCGCGGCGAGTTGCAGAACTTCCGAGTTCTTTGCCGATACGGCGAACTGTTCCTTTTTGGGGTCGCCAGGGTTCGCGCTGTCGAACGTCTTGTAATCGAAAACGTACCAGCGGTTTTCCGACTCGCAGTAATCGATCCGATCGACGCGCCCCTGAATGATCGTCGCCTCCGCCTCGCGACTGAACGGCGCCGTCGCGTTAACGCCGAGATCGGCGAGTTCGAGCGTTGCGGAACGTTCGACTTCCTTGATGACGCGTCCTGAATGGCGCCAGCGCGCCTGCCACGCAGCGAAGGAGCGCAGGCGCGAGCGAATTTCTTCAATCTGGACGCGCACGAAGGGAGACGTGTAGTCGTTGAACGCCTTCTTCGCGTGTTCGTCGAGTCGCGCGGAGAGCCAGGAGAAAATGACGTTTTCGTCGACGACGTCGCAGAGTCGCTTTCCGCCGTGCTTCTCATCAGATTCGAGGCCGAAATCGCGGAGCACGTCGTGCGTAATCGACCCGAACGAGCTCGCCTCGAGTTCGTTGACGGCGCTCGGACACGGCTGGAGTCGAAAGTACTTGCGCAGGAAATAACAGTATGGGCTTTGAAGGAATTTCTCGAAATCCGTAACGTTCATGACGAACGGCGAGCGCGCGTTGGGCGCTCGAGACGACGCGTAATCGGACATAACGGCGGGCGAAGCGCATGAAAGCGTCAGTATTGGAGCGGAGAATCCGTATTCCGCCTTTTGACGTTTGGAAATACGGCGGACGCTTTTTATGAGAGCGCTCCAGAAACGGAAAAACGGACTGTGCGTCCATTCGTCTGAGTCGGGAGTGATTTCATCGGGACGAATTCCCTCCGTTTCGTCGCTGATCCAACGCTTGCCGTCCAGAATTTCATTGACGGCGTTTTCTTTTTCAGGATGGAACGTATAGAGGCAGATTGCGCTTGACAGTCGTATCGGCGTTCCGGACGAGGCGGCGTCCTGATCAGGCGTTTTCACGTTGAGACAGTAGTCGTTGAGCGCCGGGTCCCATTCGAATTCTTTCCCGCGATAGAATTTTCTGATCGTCTGTCCTCCGACGCTGTCGCCGACCTTGAAAAATTCGTCGATAAAACGGCTGACGTATCGTTCGGAAATCGCGTTTTCGTGAGAATTTTCGTAAATGGTCTCTATGTCGGAAAGACGCGCCGAGAAGCAGTACTCGTCTTGAGGACCTTTCTTATCGTCGAGCCAGCAAACGTGGTCGTTAAAACGCTCGCTCCAGCCATAGGCGCGTCCGTCGCGAATTTGCAGCGTATGCTTGAGCGCGCGCAGAGGGAAGGGGCGATTTTCATGACGCTTGCGAAGCCGCTCAAAATTTTCAGTTCCGGCGTTTCCGAAGTACTTGACGACGCGTTGGGGAACGGCGGCGTCGGCGGTTGCAAAGAGGAAACGACTTGGCAATCGCGGGTCGTTATTGAGCGTTCGTTTTTCGAACACGACAAAGCAGGCGTCGCGGGACCGCGCGAGCGTATAAGCCAGATACGCGTCTCGCGCAAAGACGCGCGACGCGTCGGAGAGTCCGAGCTTTTTGCGCATCTCGTTTGGCAGGAAAAGGTCGCTCGACTGCGTCGAAGGGACAACGTGTTCGTTAAAGCTGGTGAGAATGCAGTATGGCGCGTCGTCAAAGAGGAGATCGAGCCACCCTTGAAGTTCGACGAGTCGCGAACCAGGCGTCGGCGGAACGCTCTTGCCGGCAACCTCGCTCAGGAGCGTTCTGATGGCGAACGCGCCGTCGACGAGCTCGTCGGCGCCGTTTGCGGCGTCAGTGAATTCAGGGACCTTATCGAGATGATCCAGCGCCTGATGAAGCGACTTGAAAAAGCCGTAGATTTGGGACTGCTCGTCGCGGTTTTTAATTGCGGTTCCGTAGAGCGTTCGCGCAAGCTTCGCGATTGGCTCGGTCCATTCGTGGAGACTGCGTTTGCGTTGACGCGTTGAAAACGCGACGGAGCCGACCAGCTTGAGCTTGTCGAGGTCGAGCGTGTCGTTCGTGACGCGCATCCGTTCGACGTCGTCGTGCTGCGCGTCGACTCCGGAACGTCGCGTCGGCGCTTCCGCGCTGTTGTAGAGGTAGCCGCCGTCCTGCTCGAAAAAATCCTGTAGCGTTTCGTCGAGGATTCGCGCCGCCTTACGAAGATTGACGTAGAAACGATTGCGTTGTTCGTTGTCCCTGTCGATCGAAACAAACCACTGGCGGTCGACTCGGGTCGGAAGGAATTTCGCGCGGTATTCGTCGAATTCACGCAACCACAGTTCGCAGTATGCGGATCGCTGGGCGTCGGAATCGTCCGAGGATTCGCCGCCGCCGGATTCCGCCTCCTCGGCGGCGGCTTCGTCCGCTTCTGCCTGCGCCGCTTCTTCGAGCTCGCGTTCTCGAGCGCTCTGCGCGTCTTCCGGTTGATCGGATTCAAATTTGAATTTGTTCCAGTCGTGGCAAAGCTGCCGTTCGACGTCGGGACGGCGCAGAAGCTCGCCGAGCGTGTCGAACGAGCGTGTTTCGAGATACTCCGCGATCAGTTCGAGCGTGCGATAGACGCGGTTTTGAATCGTGGGCGTTCCCTCGCCATGGATCGTGTGGTATCCGAGCTCTTTCATCGCGTCTTCGATGAAAGGGACCGCCTCTGGATCGGGCGTTCCGATCGTCAGTTGTTCCGGTTCGATCGGATTGTAGAAATTACCGTTGTTCAGGCTTGCGTCCCTCGCGTCGGCGCGCGACAGTTCGCGCGTCAGCAGCGCGACGGCCTCTCCCTGCTCCTGAGGATTGTCCACCTGAAAGACGTTCTCTTCCGGAACAGGCAACATGAAGCAAACGCCGTCCTTCGTCCGTTCAGGATCCCAACGGTCAGGAACGACGCAACCGTGATCGTCGAAGAAATCGTCTAAATGGGATTCAAAATAGGCGTCGAATTCCGTTTTGCAGGCGTCGGAGTCGCGCGCTGTCGGCGCAAAGACCCAATATTGCACGCGATCGCCGAGCGCGTCGAAGACGTCCTTCTGCTGACGATCAAGGTCGACGGCTCCGATGATAAAGTATTCGCGGCGCTTGCCATTGACGGCGTCGAACGCGGACGAGCCGATCAGTTTATTCGTCAGCGCGTATTCGCGCGAGGCGTTGACGTCGACGAAGCCGCTCTTTTCAATTTGGTCGAGATAGAGCGCTCTGAGTCGTCCGATCGCGTTCCAGCGTTTTTCTTCCTGTTCGAGTCCCGCTTCCCGGCATGCCGCGGCGACGTTCCGCCACGATTTACGTTCGTCCGCGAGCCGCTGATCGAGCGTCAGAAACGTCTTGGCGAGTCGAAGCGCATTGTGCTGAGTCGCGACGAGATTTCGGAGTTTTTCCTGCTGATCCTCGCCAGGTTGACTCGGGAAGAGAACGCTGGCCGATTCGGTGAAATCCGGGTTGGTCAGAAAAATTTCAAGAGCGCGGCGTTCGCAGTAAAGGCGCGTGAGATTGGTTGCGATCTGGCGGGTCTGATCGTAAAGCATTTCGGGCGCCTCGCCCATGCGCAGGAACGTCGGCGGCGCCCAGTCGGGCAAGAATCGTCCCGCTTCGACGCCCTCGTGAACGCATTGGGTGAGATAAGCTTCGAGCGTTCGAATTGCGCGACGCCCAGGCAGGACGCACACATATCGCTCCATCGAGAGCTTTTTTGCGCCGTCGCGCGCCGCGAGCTCGACCAGTCGCCTTGCGGCCGCTTGCAGAAAAGGAACGTTATCGGCGTTTTGAACGTCGCGAGGAAAGAAAACTCGTTGATCCATTTTTATATCTTTGCGTACGGAGCCGTTGTAAACGATCAGAGAATAATAAACCAAAGGACGAGGAAGAGCGCCAGAGCCGCAGCTGCGACGAGCGTCCATAGAACGCGATCGGGATCCGCTTCGAACGCCGCGTCTTCTTCCCTGGCTTTGCGTTCGAGAAAATCCTCGACTTCTTTAGAGACCGCGCCGTCGATTTCGTATTCTTCCCCTTCGCCGAAGTCGTAGTCGCACCATTCGCAGTAACGGGGGAAGACGGGCGTGAACGCCTCGGAACAAACATGGCAGAGGAGCGCGGGCGCGCGTGAATCGGAGTTGTCCTTCGAACGTTCGCACGGTTGGCCGAGTTCAGCCCAGACATGACGTTGTTCAAGTCGTCGTCGCTCATGGGAGTCGACCGTTTCGACGTCAACGACGGAGTCGTCGTCGCAATGATCATGCTCGGCGCAAGCCACGCGACGACAATGGTCGCAATCGTCGGTCGCGATAGGGGACGTTTGCAGGCTGGGATCGTAGTATTCCTGATCCGCGAGGGGGAACAGGTCGCCCGACGTCTTGCACACGGGGCATCGTGTTACGCGTCGTCGTCCGCATCGAGGGCAACGCGGCCACAGTTCGAGGGCGTCCTGAAACTCGGCTTCGTCTTCGAAATGATCGCGATATTGCCACGCGGTTCTGAGGTAATCCTCTTCGAGAGGCGCGGCGTAAGGGTTTTCTTCGAGTCCTCGTTTTAATGCCATCATTGAGTTCGTCGCGTCGCGAGACGTGGAAGCGAAGCGAGCGCCTTGTTCAGAGGGAGCGGCTTGAGGCGGAAAATCCGCAACGTTTGCCGTCATCATACAGAAAAGGGACGCTGCGGTCAATCCTCGGCGCCTCAGAATAAAAAACGCGTTTGCACGGGAGTAAGCGCGCAAACGCGAAGACAGAAGTGGCGTCAGGTTGTTGTCCGTCGATTAGCCGACGCGGCGACGGGACGGAGGCGGCAGGAGCGAGGCTCCGTTTTCGTCGACGACGCGAAGTTGGATCGTCTCGGAATCTTCCGTTCCAGAAACCGTGCGGCTAGCCTGTTCCTCCGCCTTTTTCGCGGCTTCGCGCGCGCCGCTGACGGTAGGGAGACAGGAACGTTCGTTCGTTATGCCGCGCGTCGTGCTCGAGAGGAACCGCGCCATTTCAAGTCCGACCCCGTCCGTGTAGTCGTGTTCGATTTTTTCCACGATTTCGCGCCAGTTCAAGCCGCTCTTGTAAAGAATTCGGTAGATGCCCTTGAGCGTCTTGACGTCGGCGGAGGTGAAGCCCGCGCGGCGCAGGCCGACGAGGTTAAGTCCGACGACCTGACTGGAAAGGCCGTCGACAGTCACGAAAGGCGGCACGTCGCGAACAAGGTGCGCCTGACCGCCAACCATAGAAAAGGCTCCGATGCGCACAAACTGGTGCGCGCCCGCCGCGCCGGAGAAGAAGGCGCGGCGACCGATGGAGCAGTGTCCTGCGAGCATCGCGTTGTTGGCCATAATGACTTCGTTGGCGACGTGGCAGTCGTGAGCGATGTGAACGTTCGCCATGAGCATGCAGTCGTCCCCAACGACTGTCGTGTCCTGAGCGTGCATTGAGCGATGAATCGTGACGTTTTCGCGAATAACATTGCCGTCGCCGACGATTGTTCCTCCGCAGTCCTCTTCGCTGAGACCGACGCACTGAGGGAGTCCGCCAATGGTCGCGCCTTCGAAGATGTGGTTGTTCTTACCGACAATCGTTCCCTTTTTGATTGTCACGCGCGCTTCGAGGATCGTGCCGTCGCCGATCGAGACGTCTTCTTCCACAACGCAAAACGGCCCAATTTGAACGTCTTGTCCAAGCTTGGCCGACGGATCCACTAAAGCCAGTCGATGAATAACCGTTCCCATTCCATTAGGCTCCATGTTTAGGATTTCAGGCTTTTCCTGACTCCGACAGTCTCCGCAGACCGTCAGCCCTATTGTCGTCAGGCGTTAAAGCCGTCCCACAGCGTCTGAGAGACGCCTGGGATCGTGGACGTCGTCACTTCCTGCAAACGTCCACGCCTTAATTGTTCAGGCATCATACCGAAGAAAGCGCGTCAGACAAATATCGATTTTTTGAATTGTTAGT
>CACYBR010000083.1 GCA_902772705.1 uncultured Planctomycetota bacterium | reverse complement strand
CCTACGACAGCGTGGGGCTCGAACTCGTTGACGACGTTTACAATGAGAACATGGACACGCTCGTCGCGACCGTCGTGACGGACGACGTCGTTACTTACCAGTGGTATTCCTCTGTCGACGGTCAGACCTGGACCGCGATCGACGGCGAGACGGGCGCGTCTCTTACGGTTGACGCCGATTCCATGCCGCAGTATAAGGTCGTCGCGACCAACGCGGACGGGTACGAATCGGTCGCGTACGCGTGGCCGGAGGGACCCAGCCCGGTCCTGGACGTCGATATTTCCGTCGACGACGACAACCTCCTGACCTTCGTCTTTGACGAGGTTGCAGGAGCGACCGGCTATCAGGTCGAGTACTACTATGCCGACGCCGAGTATCCCGTCTGGCTCAACATGACGCAGGTTACGTATACGGACAACGGAGACGGCACGATTACGGCGACGCATGTCAACGGCGCGAACTATATCGACTACACGATGCGCGTTCGAGCGTTTGGCGACGGAACCGCTTCGATCTGGAACAAGGTTTCTCCGTCTCCTGTGACAGGCGTCAGCGTATCCGCTTCCAACGTAGACTCCGTTAAATCCCTGAACTTCTCCTGGAACGCGTCTTCCGACACGGATTCCTATACCGTCGAACAGTACGACGCGGTTCAACAGAGCTGGAACGTCGTGGCCGAGGGCGACGATCTCAGTTATTCGGCCGAAGTCGCCGAATCCGGCGCCTATAAATTCCGCGTTAAGGCGAACAACGAGTACGCGTCGTCGGAGTACGCCGAGGTCGACGTCGTTGTTCCTTCTCTTACGTTCAGCGCGGATCCCTATATGCCCGGCGGCTCTCTTACCGTGACGCCGGAAGCGGAAGGTTTGACCGTCAACGGATACCAGTGGTACGCGTATTCGAACGGCGTCCGCGAGGAGCTCGTCGGCGAGACGTCCGCGACGCTTGCGAACGCGCCGGTCAGCGATTATCTCGTTGTTCAGGTCGTATTTGAAGACGGCGCCGTCGTCGCGATTGACAGCGTAGATTGTCTTCCCGCCGAGGAACCCAGCGCGGTCGTTACGACTGAAAGCGACGTTGTCAATCTTTACGACGGCGTGGTTTCGCTGCGCGAAGCTTTCGCCTACGTTCAGAACGGCTTGACGAGCGGCAGTACGATCACCTTCGCCAACGGCGTCGAGACCGTTACGCTTAACTCCCCGATCGAGGTTGCGAGCGGGACGGTTACAGTCGACGGCGGCTCCTCTGCGACTCTTACCGGCGGCGCGCTTTTCAACGTTGTCAGCGGCGGTCTCACGATTGAGAATATCACGATTGCGAATACGGTCGACGCGTTTAGCGCGTCCGGTTCGGACGCGAGGCTGACGCTCCGCAACGTCGTTTTTACCGGGAACGTTGCGTCGAGCGTCGCTAAGGGCGTCGTAACCGCGACTAACGGGTCGCGGTTGATTATCGATCGTCTGGCTTCTTCCAGCAACGGCAACGTTAACACGGGCGCGATCGTGTACGTCGACGGGGCCAGCGTGCAAGTCGCGAACTCGCTCTTTGCGAACAACGTCGCGTATTATGCGCCTTCTGTCGCGCTCTTTAACACGAGCGGCGACGTTGTCGGTCTGTATAACCTTACGATCGCCGACAACTTGGCGTCGTGCAACGACGAAACGTATTCCGGCAACGGGATTGATTCCAAGAAGGGCGCGGCGCTGTTCCTCGAAGAAGCGGCAGGCGTACGCGTTTATAATACGCTGTTCTATAACAACGAGAACCTGTCGCTTGGCGCCAAATTCGACTTTGTCGCGTATGGAACGGGTTATGGCAGCAACTACGCGAGCATGGACTGCTTCTACTATAACGGTTCGTACGAGGTCGAGACGCCGGGTTCGTTCCGTCGTACCAATCTGAGGTCAGAGCCGACGTTTGGCGAGGGATACACGCTTGTTCAGGGTTCTTCCGCGATTGACGCGGGAGGGGCTCTGTCCGCCGGTTCCTTAGACCTTGCGGGCAATCCTCGAGTTTCCGGTTCCAAGGTCGACCTTGGCGCGTACGAGTATCAGCAGAACTCCAGCGCTCTTATCGATGAAGCGTTTGAAGACTACTTCGCCGACGACTTCGACGTCTGAGTCTCACGCATGTGTCCCGCGTCCCGGCGACGCGGGGCTTTCCGCTGACTGATTCGTTCATGAAGGACTCCTTTCCGGGTTAGCGGAAGGGAGTCCTCTTCTTTTTCGTCAAAGAGCTGCCTGACGACAAAAAGAGCCCGATCCGACGCGGGGCCGGACCGGGCTCTTCTGTTTCAACCTTTCTTCATAACCTTCGTTTAACGAACGGGAACGGTTTTCATTTCTTTTCCGTAATGGAATAGGCGGGCATGCCGCGCCAGCACTGTGGACGATCGAGGCCGAGTAGCCACGCGGCGGTCGGAGCGCAGTCAAAGTTCGGCATGACGTCGGTGATTTCGCCCGGTTCGATTCCATGTCCGTAGATGATAAAGGGGGATTCCATATGGTCGAGTCGCGCGTCGCCGTGTCCCTTGTCAGAGCCGCCGTGATCAGAGGTGAAGTAGACGACCGTGTCGTCCTTCATACCGAGTTCTTCGATTTTGGCGAGAATCTTGCCGACATAGCCGTCGGTCTTGACCATTTCTGCCTGATATTCAGGGGTTCCCCAGCCAATGCTGTGGCCGACGTGGTCGACGGATCCGAAGTAGATGAACGCGTAAGTCGGCTTTGTTTCGAGCTGCTTGAGCGCGACTTCGAGAACTTCGTCGCTCGACTTGACATAGACGTCGTCGTCGACGAGGTCCTTGTCGTAGAGGTAGCCAATGCCGTCCCAGTCGTAAACGCAGGTCGTCCGCGCGTTGGGATCCTTGGCTTTGACCTGAGTGAAGATAGAGGGATAGAATCCCTTTTCGCCCTTAAAGATCGGCTCGACGTCGGGCTTCTTGCTGCCCCAGGTGCGGAACCCGTGCATTTCAGACGGCGCGCCGACGAGCATCGTCTCCCAGTTGAGCGCGCTTGCGGACGGCAGAACGGTGCGCATGTGGAGCGTCCACGAGCCGCCGTCGCGCATCTTGGAGAGGTTCGGAAGCTCTTCCCATTTCACGTAATGGGCTCCGAAGCCGTCCGAGCCGATCCAGACAACGTGCTTAATTCCGTCGGGCGCGGCTTTTTCCTGAGCCGTCGCCGTTGAGGTTGCGACAAACGCAAGCGCGATCGCCGCCAGAACGAACGTCAATTTCTTCAACATTGTAAAAAACTCCTTCATGGTACGTTGGGAAAGCAATAGTCGGAGAGAGTGGACGCTCCCAAAAAAGGAGGAAGCGACGAACTTCCGTCCGACCGCTCCCACTATTTTATAAAATCAGAACTCGATTTTCCACAGAAAGAAACGTTTGTTTCGTTTTTTTTCAATCGTTCGCGCTCGCGACGACAAACGCGATCGCGAGCGTTTGGCTGTGCGTGAGAGAGAGACGCCAGTCGACGATTCCAAGATTGTCGGCGATCCTTTTGGCGCCGCCGCTGACAACGAGCTCCGGTTTGCCCGACGGAAGAGAACGAACCTCGATATCGGTCCATTTGACGCCGTCGTTCCAGCCGGTCCCGAGCGCCTTCATGACCGCTTCCTTAGCGGCCCATCGCGCGGCGAGCGACTCGCCAAAGCCCTTGACGCGCGATTTGCAGTATTCCTGCTCTCCCGGCGTAAAGACGCGCGCAAGAAACGTCTCAGGATGACGCTCGTACAACTTCGTAACGCGTTCGATCTCCGTCGCGTCAACGCCAATTCCGACAACGCGCATCTTTCTTTTCCTTTCGTGCAAAGTCGTAAAAAAACGTCGACCGCTTGCCGGCGAGGCAAACGGTCAACGTTATGTTTTAACGTACGTCGGCGTTTAACGCAAGCGCGACTAGTCGTTGTACTTGATCCAGATGTTGCGATACTGGACCTTATTGCCGTGACCCTGGAGGAAGACGCCGCGCGCTTCGCCGGCTTCGGTCTTTTCGGTCTTGCCGCCGGGGGTCTCGTGGGCGAGTTCCGCCTTGTCGTGGACGAGGATTCCGTTGTG
>CACYBR010000082.1 GCA_902772705.1 uncultured Planctomycetota bacterium | reverse complement strand
CGCAAGCTGGTGAAATTCAACGTTCCGCGAGGGATTCTGTCCAACACGAATCCGGCGCACTGGAGCTACGTCGAGAACGCGTTTCCGCGTATCTGGGACGCGTTTGAGGATCATCGAATCGCAAGCTTCAACGCCAGGGCGCTCAAGCCGTTCCGGGAAATCTACGAAACGGCGTTTCTCGACGCGAAACGTTCTGTTCCCGATCTCCAACCGGACGAGGTCCTCTTCATCGACGACCTCGAAGACAACGTCAGGGGCGCCGCCGAATTCGGGTTCCAGACGATCCACTACGTCGATTTTGACCAGTTTCTCGAAGAGTACAAAAAGACGGGTCTTCCCGTTCCGACGCGCTACCTCGTCTGGCCGCGACCTGAGGAACGCGAGCCTGAGACGCCGCCGGCTCTCGACCAGACGTCGTATGAGACGTCGGAGGAGGAAGAGGACGACTCCGACGAATAGGATCGGGCCTCTGAAACGCCGACGCGCGTCGTCGCCGAAAAACGACCATAAGGGAGCGTTTTTGCAACGCTCCCTTTTTTCGTTCTCAAAACGCCAATTATGACAAACTGCCAATTTGGACGTCAGACGCGTCTGCCAACGTGGAAGCCAGAGCGCCCTGAGGGCGTCGGCGCGCGGTTCGATTCCGATTTTAGCCAAAGCCCCTATATTACGCGAAAAAAACGACGTTAGAATCATAAAAAGGACGCGCAATTTTGGGTTTCTTGCTCCTGACGCGTCTGTTTGGCGTCGCGTTTGCTTCTCTTTATGGCAGTTCGCGATTCGACGTCAGACGCCGGCGTCCGGGAGACGCTCCGGAGTCATGCGACCGCTCGACGTCGCGTGAGTTTGGATATCGTCTATTGGGAACGGCGCGGTTCCACGCGTCGAACCGCGGTTTATATGATCAACGATCAGGAGTTCAAAAATGGCTAAGAAAAAGAGCGACGCCTCGGATGCTAACTGCGGCTGCGGCATGAACCTTCAACCCCTCGGCGATCGCGTCATTATTCGGCGCGACGAATCCGAAGAAGTCACCGCCGGCGGTCTTTATCTGCCCGATTCCGCTAAGAACAAGCCGGCTCGCGGCGTCGTTGTCAGCGTTGGCGACGGACGTCTCCTCGACGACGGGTCTCGCAGCAAATTCACGGTCCAGGAAGGAGACCATGTGATCTTCCTGTCCTATGCGGGAGAAGATTTCAAGTTCGGCGACTGCGAATTCCTCATCATGCGCGAAAGCGATATTCTGGCGATTGTCGGATGAGCGAGCCCCTGAACGCGCCGGTGCGCCGGCGATTCGGTTCAATTTCGACGATTCTACCTTTGAAACAACGACAGACAAAACAAATTATATAAGGAAGTAAAAATATGGCGAAAATGATTGCTTTCAATCAGGACGCTCGTGAAGCGCTGCGTCGCGGCGTGACAAAACTCGCAAGCGCCGTTAAGGTTACGCTCGGTCCCCGCGGTCGCAACGTCATTATTCAGAAGAGCTTTGGCTCGCCGCTCGTCACGAAGGACGGCGTGACGGTCGCGAAGGAAGTCGACCTTGAAGACGCTTATGAGAATATGGGCGCCAAAATGGTCCGCGAAGTCGCGTCGAAGACGAGCGACGTCGTCGGCGACGGCACCACGACCGCGACTATCCTCGCGGAAGCGATCTTTAACGAAGGAATGAAGGCGGTTGTCGCCGGCGTCAACCCGCTCCATATGAAGAACGGAATGGACAAGGCGGTCGACGACGTCGTCGCACAGCTCAAGAAAATGTCGATCCCCGTCAAGGACAGCAAGGAGAGCATCGCCCAGGTCGGCGCTATCTCCGCCAATAACGACGCGGAAATTGGCGCGCTCCTCGCCGACGCCATGGAAAAGGTCGGAAAGGACGGCGTCATTACGGTCGACGAAGGCAAGACGCTCAAGACGGAAGTCGAATGGGTCGAAGGAATGCAGTTCGATCGCGGATACCTCTCGCCCTATTTCGTCACCGATCCTCAGAAGATGGAATGCGTTCTGGAGAATCCCTACATTCTCCTCTTCGAAAAGAAAATCTCCAATATTAAGGACTTCATTCCGATCCTCGAAGCGGTCATGAACAGCGGCCGACCCCTCTTCATCGTCGCGGAAGACGTCGACGGCGAAGCGCTCGCGACCCTCGTTATCAACCGTCTGCGCGCAAACCTCAAGGTCTGCGCCGTCAAGGCCCCGGGATACGGCGATCGTCGAAAGGCGATGCTCGAGGATATCGGAATTTTGACCGGCGGCGAAGTCCTCTTCGAATCGCTCGGACGCTCTCCGGAATCCCTGACCCTTGCCGACCTCGGAACCGCGAAGAGCATCGTCGTTTCCAAGGACGCCACGACGATCGTCGGCGGCGGCGGCAAGACGGAAGAAATCAAGGGACGCATCGCTCAGTTGCGTCGTGAAATCGAGGTCTCCACGAGCGACTACGACAAGGAAAAGATGGAAGAACGCCTCGCCAAGCTCGCCGGCGGCGTCGCCAAGCTCAACGTTGGCGCCGCGACCGAAGCGGAGATGAAAGAGAAGAAGGCGCGCGTTGAAGACGCTCTTCATGCGACCCGCGCGGCCGTCGAAGAGGGCGTGCTCCCGGGCGGCGGCGTCGCGCTCCTGCGCGCCGCGTCTCTCGTCAAGGCTGGCAAACTCGAAAACGACGAAAAGGTCGGGTACAACATCGTCCTGCGCGCCTGCGCCGCGCCCGTGACCCAGATCGCCGACAACGCCGGTAAAGACGGCGGCGTCGTCGCGGAAAAGGTCCGCGAAGCAGAAGGAAACTTCGGATACAACGCGCTCACCGACACGTACGAAGACCTCGTCGCCGCCGGCGTCATCGACCCTGCGAAGGTCACGCGCTCCGCGCTACAGAACGCCGCGAGCGTCGCCTCTATGATGCTCACAAGCGACGCGCTCATCGCCGACATGCCCAAAGAGGAGCCCGCCGCGCCCGCCAACCCCGGCATGGGCGGCGGAATGTATTGATCTGATTTTACCCTGAATTCGCTCCCACGACAGGGTAATTTCTTTCAGGAAAGGAACGTCCGCGTTCGCGTCGGGCGTTCCTTTTTCTTTTTACGGCGCCGAGGCGTCGTTCCAGGCGCGCGCTCGCATTTCTATCCATTCCGAAAACCCTTGACTCTTTAACAAAATTCAATATAAATATCGTGGGAACTTGGATTCAGACCGGCGAACGGCGTTTCTCTTCGACGGTTCTGGTCCTGTCTTACTTGACAATACATTCGTTCAGGGACGCTTTTCTCCCGAAACCCAACAGGAAATTGCCATGGAATTCAAATCGCTCCGCCGTCGTGTCGTCGACCTCTTCAATCGCTCCGCCCAGATGGTAAACTCGGGGGGGGGGACAAAATAGGCAATAAGCCGCCCCGCGCGCGATCGCTCTCGCTTGAATCTCTTGAATCGCGCGAGCTTCTCTCCGTTACGCCGGCGCAATACGCGGCAATCGTCGGAACCTACGACGAGCTTGCTTTCCCGGACTATGACAACGTCAATATCATCGAGCTCAACCAGATCTCCGCGTCCGCTCTTCAAAACGCGATCAATCAGGCCGCGTCGACGACCAAAGACGACGTCGTCGTCATCAACGCGGATCGTTTCGCGGATTACGCGCTCTCTCTCGAAGAACAGACCATCGTCGTGGACGTCGACGCCGAGCTTGCCGGCGCGGTAACCGTCGTCTCCTACGGCGCCGAGCGCACGATCGCATTCGCCAACCCTAATACGAGCTTTGAAATTCGCTCCGGAATCTTTCAACTCGCTGGGTTCGACTTCGTCAACGTCGGCAATCCTGACACGTTCTATGAGGCGATAACAAGCATGGCGATGGACGCCGACGTACCGATCTATGCGACGCAAAACGTTGAATATTACGACCCCAACGGCGTTCGGATCACGGAACAGTTCTCGTCTGACTGGCAAACCCAACGCAATCTTTTGGAGTTGGACGCATATTATCAGAGTCTGAACAACGGAAGCGACGCGATTACCCAACTCGCAAACAACGACTACGCAGTAATCTTTATTGGCGGCGTCCGCCCCAATGCAAACCGTACCGACTATTACAAAGTTATGGTCGATTGCTATACGAAACTGACGACGTTGTATAATATTCCTGGTCAAAATATCTATCTGCTCTACGCCGACGGCGATACGACGAATACATCCCTTAACAGTTGTGAAATAAAACAAGTAACGATGGGGGGAAAAGTTACAAAAAAAATCATTTATTATGCCAGCGACATGACTTTCGCCACTGTTAACGGTTCGAAAGTTAAAGCCGCCACGTATCAGCAACTTAGCGGCGTCTTTACGGAGCTGTCGGGCAAAATGAACGATTCGTCTCACCTTTTGTTCTACGTCTATGACCATGGTAGCGGGGATTACAATACCGCGACCCAAAATGAAGAAAGCGTTTGTGGTTGGGGCGAAAACTTAAACGGGGCTCAAATTCGCGACGCGGTCTTCAAGATTCAGTCAGGATACGTTACGACGATGATAGGCTCGTGTTTCGGCGGCGGTATTCTTGCTCAGCTCTTCAATCCTTCGACGGGCGCGCAGATCAAATCGTATAAAAACAGCGCCGGTCAGAACGTAACCTACCAAGGGCACGCGCATTTTGCCGGCGGGTCTGGAACCAACCATTACGAAGCTGGCTGGTCCAGTTCTGCCTCTGGCTATCCCTATTTCTTTTCATCCGCGCTGACCAATTCCAAGACGACCCAACAGGCCTTCTCAACAGCAAAGGCTTACATAGTCGAAACAATGAGAGAACATTCTCCAGGAAACGAAAGCTATGCCAACAATGCGGGAAAGCTTATACTTAAGCAAGATGAACAGGGTAACTATAATAGCTGGACGCAGCATCCCTGGCACGTCGGCGAAGATTTCCCGATCTTTACGAACAGCGTTGACCTCGACGCCGACCAGTATGAGCCGAACGACTACCCCACGCTTGCGACCGAACTGAACGTTATTTCCGCTACTCCGAAAACCATTACGGCCTACGCGGAAGCGATGGGGAAAGAAGACTACTATAAATTCACATTGCCGTCGAGCTTTTCGTCCAACGATTACTTCTATGTTTCCATTGACGCCTCGACGCCGTTGGAGTTCTGGGTAGTAAATTCTTCTCAACGTGGGTATCGCCAAACGTCGAGCGGTTCGTCGTATAAGGTTCCAATGATTGACGGCGAACAAGAGTACTATCTCATCGTCGAATGTCCCGAGGGCGTCAACGCGGTTCCGTACACGTTCTCGATTGCGACCGCGCCTATCGTTAAGTCGCTCTCCCCTGTCTTTCTGAGCGTTCCGGAAAACGGCGTCAAGGAGACGAGCGTCGTCTTAACGTGGAACAGCGTTCAAAACGCTTCCGGCTATACCCTTCAGGTCAGAAAAGAAGGCGAAAACAGCTGGAGCAACGTCTTTGTCAACCGCAGCTTTACCAACTGTTCCTATACGGCGAGCGGGCTCGAATCGAATACGCAGTATCATTTCCGCATGAAAGCGGTTGGCGACGACAGCCAGTACGCCGATACCGACTGGTCCAACGTGATAACCGTCACGACGACCCAGCGAGAGCTCGCCGCGCCGACTCTGACGCTCGGAACGACGACCCCGTCCACGATCGCCGTAACCTGGAACGCGGTCGGCGGCGCCGACGGGTATCGCGTCGAATACAAGAAGGCGAACGAAAGCGACAGCGCGTGGCGACCGGCGGTCGAATCGACTGGCGCCACGAATTTCGTCGTTTCGACGCTCGACGAGGACACGAACTATCACGTTCGCGTCAGAGCGCTCGCCAATCCGGGCTCCAAATACGGGGACTCGCCATGGTCCGCGACGCTCGCCGCGAAGACGACGAAGCCGACGCCTCTCGTCACGCTCGCCGCGCCGACCCTCTCAATCGTCGCCGGTCAGACGACCTCAACGTCCTTCCAGGCGACCTGGAACAGCGTCGACCATGCGGTCGGATACGCGCTGCAGCTCAAGTCAGCGGGCGCCGCGGACTCCGAATATCAGACGGTCGCGACGAATCTCGTCGACACGAAATACACCGTCTCGGCGAACCTGACGCCCGGCGCGTCCTACGACGTGCGCGTTCAGGCGCTCGCCGAGGTCGGCTCGGGCTACGCGACCTCGGCATGGTCGGCGGCCCAGCGCGTCGTAACGCTCAGGGACAAGCTCGTCGCGCCGACCCTTTCCGTCGTCGACGCGACCGCCGGCACGATCACTGTTTCATGGCGTTCCTCTTCTTCCGGAATCGCGAGTTATACGCTGGCGTACCGCAAGGTCGGCGTCTCCGGATGGACGACCGCGCTCGACCGTCAATCGCAGACGACCAAGATCGTCTCCAATCTTGAAGAGCATACGCCCTACGAGTTCCGCGTTATGGCTCATTCTGCCAGTTCCAGCGTCGACGACTCCGACTGGAGCGTCGTCCAGACGGGTCAAACGCTCTATAAGACCGCGCTCGACGCGCCGACGATCAGCGTCGACTCCGTCACGCCGCGCGCGATCAACCTGACGTGGACCGCGTCCCCGAACGCCGCGGGCTACGCGCTCCAGTATAAAACGTCGGGCTCCTCGACCTGGTCTCGGGAATACTCGACGACCGCGACGAGCTATTCCTTCGACGGTATGACGCCCGAAACCGTCTACAACGTCCGCGTCAAGGCGGTGGCGCCCGCGGGCGGCGACTACAACGATTCCGCGTGGACCTCGAAAAACGTCTCGACTCCCGCCGACCAAAAGCTCGCCGCGCCGACGATCACGTTCGATTCCAAAACCTCCTACTCGATCAGCCTCAAGTGGAACGCGATCGCAAGTGCAACCGGCTATCAGTTTGAATATCGGCCCGCGAGCGAATCCGAATGGCGCTCCGCCTCGCTCGAAACCGACTCGACCTCGATCCTCCTCTCCGCCCTCGACGCCAATACGACCTACTACTACCGCGTCAAGGCGCTCGCGTCCCTCTCCGAAAACGACTCCAACTGGTCCTCGATCAAAAGCGCGACGACGAATCAGAAGATTCAGCTCAGCGCCCCGACCAATTTGACCGTCGAAAACGTCTACAGCCGTGGAGCCAGACTATTGTGGAACAGCGAAGTCGTCGATGGTTGTCGTATCGTCGTCGAATATAAAAGGGCGGACGAAATCTCATGGTCCAACCT
>CACYBR010000081.1 GCA_902772705.1 uncultured Planctomycetota bacterium | reverse complement strand
GCCGGAGATATGAGATGAAGATCAAACCGCTTGACGAATCTACCGCGTTGTTACAGGCGAGTGGAAAAGAATGGTGTTTGCTGGCTACGTCGCTTCAATCGCGCGTTTTAGCAGTCCAAGGCGTCTACGTCACGCGCGAATTATCTCTACGCCTAAAGAACTTTTAATGAGGACGCGTTCAGGCTCTTCTCGCTTATATAACTTTTTTGCCAAGCATTCCAATATATCTGCAAAAAAATGTCAAATTCCCCCTTTAACATAATCTTTTAGAGTTGTAAGATTGAAATTGCGTGATTGAAGGATTTTATTAATCATGTCGATAAATGATGAAGCGCTGTGTAGTACGGACGCGAAAACTGGCTGATTAGGCACGTCGGCTTACGTTTTACTTGAGGAAAGAACAGAACAATGAATAACACTCAAACTTGTAAATTCTGGACAAGCGCTTTGACGAGGCGACGTCATGCGCGTTGGGGTATTGTTCTGGCGGTTCTGGCGGGTTCGGTCTTCTTAACGCGTTTTGGCGTTCTGGCCCAAGATCCTCAGGTTCAGCCTCAGACGGAACCAAGTCCGACTTCGATCCTCGATTCGACTTCGGCTAATGGACGTATTGGCGGTTACCAGTATTCAGGTAGCTTGACGCCCACTCCGGGAAAGGGGTCGCGCTTTTACAATAACGCGAAATATGGAATCGTCGGCAACATTGTAGGAGTGGATCATAATTCGTCTGCGTCCCGCTTTCCAGGCAACGCTTCAGGACGGTTTCAGAGTAAGATGGATTTCAACATCCTATCACTTCGAAACGAGCTAAGACGTGAGCGAATGGAGCAGGAAAAAAGGAGTGGCTCCATTCCTGGCAGGTTTGATTCCGGCGCCCCTCGACTTGTGACGGCGCATGAGCCGGACAGGACTCCCTACGCTCAAAATCGACGATTGGCTTATGGACGATACCCAGACGAGCTCTCCACGCAACAAGGTTTGGCGAATAATCCTAACGCGTCTGTTCCAGACGCGACGATTCCGGCTCCTCCGACGCAGAATCAGGATATGTCCCCTGTGGTTCCGCGACAGTTATGGATGCGTGGTCGCGCGCCACAATTGAGCGAGGCGACTCCTGATCCCTGGCGCGATCAAATAGATAATTACACGTCAATGGAACCTCAGCCCTATGACAACGACGCCTATTTTGGTTCATATGACGAGGGTTATTTTGACAATGGTCTGGGAGGCGCGTTACATCTTGGCACAGGGGCGATTTCGTTCCCGCCCCCGGCTCCGACTCCTGAACAGACCCAACAAGCGTTTCAGGAGTATCTCGAAATGCAGCTCCTTCGCAGTCCTGACGTTAATCCGCTTTCGCCGATTGAAGTGAGCTATCAGGGAGGCGTTGCGACGGTTCGAGGCGTTGTTCCCACTCCGTCTGCGCGGATTAAGGCTGGCAATATTTTGCTTGCAGATCCCCGTGTTTCCAGAGTTAATAACCTAATGACTTACGTTCGAAACGACGACGTTTCGGGCGGCGAATCCGCCGGGTTATCATCTCCTTCTACCTCGCAGCAGAACGTTCCAAGCGTTCAACCAGCCCTTAAAGATTCTGAATGAAAAGACGGTATTGGGGGATCTTTGCAGGCTTTCTTCCTGAAAAACAGATTTAAGATCAATCGTCATGAACAACATAAAAGAAGACGCGGCGCTCGCACAAACAGACGAAAATCTGTTTGACTACAAAGCGCATCGACACGCGGTCAAACGAGCAACCACTGAACCGGGTTGGGCAAGGGCGCTACTTATTGTCGTCACGTGCGCGTTTATGACGCTGTTCCTCCTTTTTCCGCTGGTGTGCGTGTTCTTTGAAGCGTTTGCCGACGGGTTTGTCGGCTTCCGCAACGCTCTTACAACCAAGGCGACGTTTAATGCTGTCAGGATGACGCTTATTGCGACCTGTATAGCCGTTCCTCTGAATCTTGTTTTTGGTCTGATCGCATCCTGGTGTATTGGAAAATTCCAATTCTATGGCAAGGAATTGTTGATCTCATTAATTGACATTCCCTTTGCGATTTCTCCAATCATCGTTGGACTGCTTTTCGTGTTCCTCTTTGGCTCGACGTCCATGTTAGGTCAGTGGCTTGCGGAACATCATATCCGCGTTCTCTACGCTACGCCGGCAATCGTTATCGTAACGATTTTTGTGACGTTTCCATTTGTCGTACGCGAGCTTATTCCAGTTATGGAAAGTCAGGGTTCAGAGGAAGAGCAGGCGGCGCGTGTTCTCGGGGCTAACGGTTTGCAAATATTCTGGCGCATCACGCTTCCTAACGTCAAGTGGGCGCTGTTGTATGGCGTTATTCTGTGTAACGCGCGCGCAATGGGAGAATTCGGCGCGGCGGTTGTCGTTGCGCGCAACAGTGTCAAGACCAATACGTTGCCGCTACATATTAACGCGCTGTACCAAAGTTATGAAAGCGGCGCGGCTCCGTTTGCCGTTGCGACGCTTTTGGCAACAATCGCAATCATAACGCTCGTTGCCAAAACTTTGCTTGAATTGAAGATTCGTTCATCCGAGAAGAATGAAGAAAATTGAAGCTACGTGTTTTCCAGTTTACGCGTGGTTCAACGGTTTTTGTTTTAATTATGGATCTGCTTCGGCAGGTTAAAACATGGGCGTCGAAGTTAAAAACATCACAAAGTCGTTTGGCGGTTTCAAGGCGCTTGACAACGTTAGCCTTCGCGTGGAAGAGGGAGAACTTGTCGCGCTCCTTGGGCCGTCTGGGTCAGGAAAAACAACGCTGTTGCGCATCATCGCAGGTCTCGAGACGCCTGATCCTGGCAGCGGTCCGGTTTATTTCCATGGGATCCGCGTTGACAAACAGAAGGTCAGCGAACGCGGCGTTGGGTTTGTCTTCCAGCACTATGCGCTTTTCCGTCATATGACGGTTTTCGACAACATCGCGTTCGGTATGACCGTTAAGCCCCGCAGGGAACGTCTATCGAAAGAGAAGATCAAAGAAAAGGTGCACGCGCTCCTTCATATGATCCAGCTGGACAACTATGCCGAGCGTTATCCGTCTCAATTATCCGGAGGTCAACGTCAGCGTGTAGCGTTGGCAAGAGCGCTTGCCGTTGAGCCTCGCGCGCTTCTTCTTGACGAGCCTTTTGGAGCGCTGGACGCTAAGGTTCGCGTCGAGCTCCGCGCATGGCTCCGCCGACTTCATGACGAGATCCACCTCACCAGCGTTTTTGTAACTCACGATCAGGACGAGGCGCTTGAACTTGCCGACCGCGTCGCCGTCATGAATTGCGGACGAATCGAGCAGGTCGGGGCTCCGGACGAGGTGTTCCATACGCCGAAGACGCCGTTTGTCATGAATTTTTTGGGTCAGGTCAATCAGTTCCGGGGAAGGCTTGAGAGCGGTCGTGTCTGGGTTGGAAACCATTCTGGAAAGGCTTCGCAATATGAGGATAATAATCAGCCTGATCTGTCGGCAAACGCTTCCTCTTCGAAACTTAATCCTGTAACGGTCTTCATTCGTCCGCACGAATTCGACATTTCGACCCAGCCCAAAACGGAACGCTGTTCCATTCCGGCAACAGTCGTTCGCGTCCGATCAGCGGGCAACGTTGTTCACGTCGAGATGGTTACAGACGCCGGAGAAACGCTCAACGCAGAAACCTCGCATCAGGAACGTAGCGAATTGAAGATTGAACCCGGCTCTCACTTCTACATGATACCTCGTAATCTTCGGATATTTGCCGCCGAGGAATCCCGGGATATTCCGAATCAGGCGGCGTCCTTCTGAGATTGTCGCGCAACCGTTTCAGAAGACGGTAACAAAAGGCGGTCAGAGAACGAACTCTGACCGCCTTTTGTCATTAATTCGTTTTAGCAAATCGCATGTAACGACAATCACTTCTTGACTTCAAAGGGAGTCGCCGGGAGTCCCTCTGCGCTGTACAGATTGCACCCTTCAGGACACATCTGGAACGCGTACCGAGCCGCAACCGGTTCGGCGACGCCCTCCGCAGAGAGAACGACCTTGTCTTTACCGACGATCTGAGCGTCTGCCCAGACGTACTTGCCGTCGGCGCCAGCAACCGCGAAGCGTGCAAGTTTAGCGCCGTCGGTCTGTTCGAAAACGCGGTCATTGAGTTTGCCCGCGACGAGACCGGAACCAACGTGGTCAAATGTCAAAACGACCTTACCGTCAGCGTAGACGGCGTCCTTGACCATCGGAGAGCAACAAACGACGTCCTTATTGAAGATCTGAGCAAGGGCCCACAGAGCGAGACGATTGCCGACGATATACTTGTTTGTCGGGTGAATATCGTCAGATTCGCCGGCGTCCATGATAACAGCCTGTCCGGTGTTGGCAACTTCAAGGCACATCGTCTGGCCGTTGCGCAGATAAGGCCAATCGCCTGTCGCGTTCGGATCGTCAGAAACGGCGGTGAAAGGAGCGAGCTGGACCCAGTAGAACGGGAAATCGCCGTTCTTAAAGACCTTGCGCCATTCGCGAATCATCGCCTTTTGTTTGAAGTAATAGAACTCGTGTTCGCCAGCGTTCGTGCAACCCTGATACCAGATCGCGCCGCGGAAATTGTAATTAATCCAAGGAGCGAGCATCGCGTTATACATGCCGCCGCACTTGGCGCCAGGATTGTCCTGATTGGGACGTTCGGCGATAAGTTTTTTACCGACGTCAACCGTTTCAGGAACCTGATTCCAACCCGCGTCGGGAATCCAGCTATTGATATTGGAACCTCCCCAGTTGGAATCGATAAGCCCAACCGGAACGTCAAGTTCATTATGAAGGCGAACGGCAAAATGGAAACCTGCCGCAGTACAATCCTTTTGAACGCCGTCTTTACAAACAAGCCAGCCGTTGGTCGCGAAATCCTTTTGTGGTTCGTCGTTCACCACGTGGTGGGCGCGATTGAAACGAATGTAGCTGTAATCGCCTGTTAGTTCTTCTTCGGTGCAAGCCAGGCGAGGATTGTCCGTTCCCTTAAGCTTTTGTCCCCAAGAGTTGAGCGGCATTTCCATGTTGGATTGACCGCTGCAAATCCAGACCTCGCCGACAAGAATGTTTGAGAATGTCAAGGTATTCTTGCCTTTGATAACGAGCTCCTTACCGTCGTAAGAGGCAGGCTCGGCAGGTAGTTCAACCTTCCAGTTACCCTGTTCACATGCCGTCGTAGTCGCAGAATCGCCGTTGAAAGAAACGGTGACTTCTTCGTTCGGATCCGCCCAGCCCCAAACGACAATCGGCTTGTCGCGCTGGAAAACCCCATTGTCGGTGAAACATTTCGGAACCGTCACATCGGCGCGTACGGAGACGGCGCCAGCTGTCAAGACGATCACAGTCGTCAATAAAGCAAGAAAGGCTTTTTTCATTACTAATGCCTCTGGTTAAATGTTAAAAACGGCGCTTGGGATTTCGAATCATCCCTTGCGCAAAATAGCAAATATCAGGACAAAGACTCAGCTCTGTCCAAGAAACGACCTGAAAACGGGACTCGAATGAGCGCAACGGCGAACTTTAACCCTGTCAAAGGAGTCGGTATTTTTCCTTTCCTCATCAGTCTGAGCCGCATTTTTTCGTTCTTCAACGAGTCGTCTCGCTTCCTTAATCATAAAGGGGAGTTCTCTTTCGATATACTCGCAAAACCAACCATAGGGGGGAGGCTCTACCTTTGACCACCAGCCGGATGGGGTAAGACCCGAATTTTCATCCAAAGCTCCGGCATAGACGCTCGAGAAAAACTCTCGAGCCTGCTCGTCTGTCATTGAGCCGATTTTTCCGGACGCTTCCCAAACGACGCCAGCGGCCAAGGTTTCAAATCGGAAAATAAAGGGCCAGTAACGTTCCTCAACGTCATGATCGGACAGGTATTTTAAAAACATGTTTGCACCTTACGCCCTTAATTATAAGGTCTGAGCGCTCAAAACGGAGGTCCCGCGTCAAGCCCCTTCATTCCGACAATATATTGCAAAGAGTTTCAAAATGCAAGCGTTTTGACGACATGCTTCCAGATTTATCGAATAATGGTCGGGAAAACGGTGTTTTCAAGATTGAGATCCAATATTCCTCTATACTATACGAGGCTAGCGAAGAAGAAAGGGGCCAAGAAAACACGTTCAAAAAACCATTTTCCGATGTATATTGATGTGAGGTTCGCAGAGGTTTTGGAAGGCAGAGGAGGGAAAAGTTGCGACATTTCCTTCGGCAGGTTAAGCTCTTGTATGGAACCTTCAAAGTAGCGTTGCCGTTTTCCCTCTGCTACGATTGTTAAAGGAGACTGTCGTGGAACGACTCAAGATTGTCGGCATGTCGTGCGCGGCGTGCTCTGCCAGAGTTGAGCGTGCATTGAAGCTCACGCCAGGGGTAGAAAACGCTGCCGTTAATCTTCTGACCAATTCCGCGAGCGTTGAAGGAACGGCGTCAGTCGACGAGTTGGTTCGTGCGATTCGTCAAGCTGGTTACGACGCCATTGCAGAGGGAAGTTCGGCAGAATCGGACGAAACAACTGACGGCAATCTCGAAGCCCAGACGCTGAGACGGATGACAAGACGTCTCGTCGCTTCTGCTTTCTTAGCGTTGCTTCTCTTTTATCTTTCGACGTGCGTGGGCATGTTGCATTTTCCGATTCCTCAAATTCTAACGTCGCCAGGGGCGACAGGTCTGGCGCAATTTCTACTTGCGACCGCTGTTATAATTGTCAACCAGCGTTTGTTTCTCGACGGATTTGCCAGTCTTTGGCGAATGTCGCCCAACATGAACGCGCTTGTCGCATTGGGGTCTGGCGCCTCTTATTTGTACAGTATTGCCGTCTTGTTTGCCATTGTCGACGCACTGGCGACAGGAGCGCTTGAAAACGCGTCTTCATGGTCACACGATCTCTATTTTGAATCCACCGCCGTTATTCTCGTTTTCGTCTCTCTCGGCAAGACGCTTGAAACGTATTCAAAAGGTAAGACAACAACGGCGCTTCGAGCGCTCGCGGAGCTCGCGCCGCCTAAAGCGACAGTTGTCCGGAACGGCGAAGAACTTTTAATCGGCGTCGAAGAAATGGAAGTTGGCGACGTCTTTCTTGTTCGTCCCGGCGGACGCGTTCCTGCAGACGGCGTCGTAGTCGAGGGAGTTAGCGCGATTGACGAGTCCACTCTTACGGGAGAAAGCGTACCCGTCGACAAGGGCGTTAACTCTGACGTTTCCGCAGGTTCGCTGAACCTTTCGGGATTCCTTCGCTGCAAAGCCACAAGGGTGGGGAAGAACACCGCGCTGTCTCAGATAATTCAATTGACGGCCGACGCGGCGGCGAGCAAAGCGCCAGTCTCTCGAATTGCCGACAGGATCTCCTCAGTCTTTGTGCCGTCTGTCATTGGAATAGCGCTCCTCACGTGCGTCGTTTGGCTCATTTGCGGCAGTACGTTTGAATTTGCGCTCCTGCGCGGGGTTTCAACGCTTCTTATTAGTTGTCCATGCGCGCTGGGATTGGCAACGCCAGCCGCGATTATTGTTGGCACAGGACTTGGCGCGCGACGCGGGATACTATTCAAAACGGCAGAAGCGTTAGAAAACGCTGGCAAGTGTAAAATTGTCACGCTTGATAAAACAGGCGTTGTAACCGAAGGAAAGCCCGTGGTCACAGACGTTCAAGCTTCTGATAAAACGTCCGTATCGGAGTTGCTGTCCGTCGCAGTCTCGCTTGAATCCAAAAGCGAGCATCCGCTTGCAAGAGCTGTCGTTGATTATGTCGATTCTCTGACGTCGCCCATCCAACGTTGCCGCGTCGAAGATTTTCACGTTGTGGCCGGCAACGGTCTTGAAGGGATACTGAATGGTAAACGTGTTTCCGGAGGCAAATTTGATTTCATTCGAAGATTTGCCGAGGTTCCCCAAGAGTTGCAAGAGAGCGGTAACAAATGGAACTCCGACGGTAAAACGACCCTCTTTTTTGAAATTGACGGCGAGATTCTCGGCGCGTTTGCCGTCGCTGATTCTCCCAGGGAAACCTCTGCTGTCGCTATAGAACAACTTAAAGCGCTCAAGACTCGCGTTGTGATGCTCACCGGCGATTCCAACCGTGTGGCGGAATCGATAGGGAAACGTGTTGGCGTCGAAGAAATATATGCAGACGTTCTTCCCTCAGGGAAGGAATCCATAGTTCGAGAACTTTCGGCTCAGGGTCGGGTCGCTTTCGTTGGCGACGGAATCAACGACGCTCCAGCGATTACCAGAGCGGACGTTGGAATTGCCGTCGGCGCGGGAACCAACGTCGCTATTGACGCGGCGGACATTGTTCTTGTCAACAACAATCTTGAAGATCTTTGCCGCGCCATCCGATTAAGTCGCTCAACGCTTGCCAATATTAAAGAAAATCTTTTCTGGGCTTTTATTTATAACATTATTGGCATACCGCTTGCCTCAGGCTTGTTCACGCCAATTTTCGGTTGGACGCTAAGTCCTGTTTTCGGGGCGCTGGCAATGAGTATGTCAAGTTTTTGTGTCGTTTCCAATGCGCTCAGACTTAATTTCGCCAAAATTGACGGTCCCAGACGTAGCGGAAATTCAACGGCAAACCAAGTCGATCGGGCGATCACGAAGGCGTCAATCGTCAAAGGCTTCCGAAATAAAACAGACAATCCAACAAAGGAGTATACCATGAAGAAAACGATGATAATAGAAGGAATGATGTGCGGTCACTGCGAAGCGCGCGTGAAAAAGGCGCTTGAATCGCTGCCGTTCGTTTCAACAGCCGAAGTCAACCACATTAAGGGCGAAGCGATCGTCGAACTGAACGACGTCCCCGCTGACGTCGACATTCAGCTTAAAAACGCGGTCGAAGCTCAGGACTACACGGTTAGGTCCGTCGAATGACGTTCGCTAAAGTCATTTGCGTATGATAATACGTTCGTGGGAAAACCACGGACGTATTATTGCCTTTTAACCCGTTCAAGTCCACAAAACCTCCGCAATCCCAGAATCGACATAATCCAGATTGCTCTAACCGCTTCTTTTCGATTGATTTTGGACTTCCCATGCCGCCGGTCGACAAAAATAATCGGAATCTCTTCGAAGGTTGCGCCAACCAGCTTCAGACGAAAGAGCGTTTCTTCAAAGAAAGAATATCCGGAAGAGACAAATCTGTCAAAATCCAGCTCTCGAAGCTTTTCTACGCGATAACAACGATATGAACCGCTGTTGTCCTTCGTTTTCAATCCCAGAGTCAAACGTGCAAACATATTGACGCAACGGCTCATAATCCTGCGTCGAAGAGGCCAGTCTGGCGTCGCGCCGCCTGGAATATAGCGTGAACCAATGACAACGTCAGTTTTTGGGGTCGACTCCTCGACCTTTTCCAGTAGCTTGGGCAACGCGTCGATTGGATGACTGAAATCCGCGTCCATATTGACGACGTAGTCATAATCATTATCGATCGCGTACTGGAGAGCCCGAATTACCGCCGAGCCAAGTCCGCGTTCGTTAGTTCTTATGACTGTGTGGACACGCGAATCTGTTCTTGATTCCTCTTCAGCCCAGCGACCGGTTCCATCCGGAGAGTTGTCGTCAACCACCAAAACGTCCGCGTTTGGCGTTTGCGAACGAAGACTTCTCAATAGTTTTGGGAGATTGTCAATTTCGTTATATGTTGCCAAAGCAATGAGAACTTTGGGCGCTTTTTTCGCTTGATTTTCGGACATCGTATCGTTATTGTTCTTTCTGAGGGATATTAAACGGATTATCTTGAGGCTGATAGAGTGACCTCATAAACGCCACATATTCCTGATCAAGTTCTTCAAAGGTCTTACCAGTCGCCTGTTCAAGAGAGTCGCGCGAATCTTTCCCCTGATACACCTCGTACAGATAAGTAACGAAAGCGTCGCGGTATTTTCCTTTGTCGTAATGCATAAAGAAAAACGTTAGTCCGGCGGCCTGGGAATAAAGCAAAGGAACGTCTCGTCTGCTCTGAAACGCGTCGCGAGATAGTCCTGCGTATTCGCGAAGCGGAACATAGTCTTCATCTTCAAAAAGACTTTCCAGCGCGCACTGGATTCGGAAAACGCCTTTATGTCCCCCCAGCGTCGCCGTCGTTCGAGATTTATTTACTTTAAACGTTTCGGCATAAACGGCGATTCCCTCGATCGCCCAGAAATTAGCGTTTTGAGCTCGTGAATTAAAGTCTATTTTGAATCTGCTTTGAACTGAAGTGCTACATTCTTCAAATAGTTGGTGAGTCGTTTCATGCGCCAGTAACGACAACAAATCAAATTCATCGTTGCCGTCTGGTTCGTACACAAAAATACAGCGTAGCGCTGGAAAATATCCGCCGACGCTGAGGGTAACGTTTGAATCATGTTTTTTCAACTCGCGAAGATACTCTTCACGATTGCGATAAAGAATAACCTTGTGGCGTTTCGAGACAATGTCAGCGTCGGAATACAGTCTTGAATTCCATTGGTTTTCAGACGCGATAACGCGGAAGAAGAGACGACTCCAGGCTTCGTAATAGGCTTCAAGGAACCTGCTGATTTCAACCCCGCGTTCGAGAGAAACACGAGAGAGAATAGAGAAATGCTCGGTTTCTACTCGCCAACCGGAGGCGCTGGCTATAATCTTCTTTGCTTCATCCTCTTTTGAAATCCATTTGTTCTTGTAGAAGCGTTCGCCTTTTTTGTAGCGTTCAACGTCGCCAGATGGTATCCAGCCAAATTCAGGCGTTTCGACAAATCCATTCTCAAGCTGTCGCAGCTCCCATTTATCCAGCCAGAAGCCGTCTTGAAGTTTATAACCGAAAAATTGACGAGCTTTTGCGTGGTCTGGATTAACAAAAAGCGTATTGACCACGCAGGCGACGACGTCGTAGCCGCGTTTCTTTTTTCCGAAACGTTCGGCGTATGAATAGAGCTCGTCAGAATACTGATTGCGAAGTTTAAGTAATGCGGAATACCAGAAGCGTTGATTTTTACTCGCGTCTTCGGGAAGTCCTTTAAGCGACTCCTCTTTCGGTAAAAGAGGGACCGTAAACATTTCAGAACTGTCTGGATAAATCAACGACCGCGTTACTTTTGCTTCCAACGGCATGTCAAGCGATTCACACTTTTTCGCAAGCTCTTCGAGCTTCTGTTGATACTCCTGAAACACGTCGCCAACGCTGCGTTTAGAAGAGCTTGTCGAGTCGCTCTTCTCGTCAGATTTTTTAACGGGCATGTCTCTGGCGATCTGATTTTCAGACGCCAATGTGGAGGGGGGCGTTTCCTGTTCTGACAACTCGACTGTCTTTTCCTGGATCGACTCAGGACTTTTGCGAAATTTCAGGCTGCCTGTCGATTGAGCGCGTAAATACGGACATAATCCGAAGATTAGCAATAAAACGAGCGTACCGGAGATGAAAAAACGATCGGTTTGATTCAGTTGCTTTCCAGATCGGATGGTTTCTGATTTCATTGCCACACTCGAATAATTAAAAGTCAGGGGCAGTTCCCTTGCGCAGAAGGAACTGCCCCGTTTTTCAACGCGACCTATTGTCACGCGTCGTCAGGAAATTCCGGTGGAATTAGACGCGACGCGTCACGTGCATGTCGTTCGTGAGCCTAACGTTTAATCACTTTATACGAAAACGCTTTGGAAGCGTCAAGCGTCAATGTTAGCGATCCGTTGGAAGCTGGCAGCGTTTTACGAGCGAGTTCCTGACCGTTAACGTCAAACTCTATAACGTCAAAATTGCCTTCGGAAAAGAACGACGTCGTCAATGCGACGGAAAACGCGGGCTCAGACGGCAGAGGCGTCAAAACGACAGATTCATCGGCTCCTTGTTCAAAGCGGAACGCGCCAATCGTATTACAAACGCCGAAATTTGTCGGTTGAGCGTTGGGAACAAGTCGTTCGTCCGCTCCAAGAAGCGACGGGCAGGGGACGAACGACAACGTACGATCTGCGCCTGCGCCTTCTATTTTAACGCCGCCAAGTCGGTAACGCATGTCTTTGGTCGCGGAACCAAGGAGTGGAAGGCGCGAACCCGTATTGGGGTCATACAAACCGCAGAGAAGGTTGTAGTATCCAGGGGAGAGATTCTCTGGGATGGAGATCGTCGTGACTTCGCCGAAGACGTTCGTTTCTCGACCTTTCCATTCGTTACTGGGTTTTGACGGAGCGGGTAGCGCAAGAACGTTGAGTTCAGGTTTGTCGTTCCACCACGTTTGAGGTCGTTCAAGATGGAGAAACGTCGAATACGGCTTGTCTGTCGAGGTGCGAGCGTCCCAAACGAACGTTCCTTTCATTGTCGTGCCGTCGACGATTTCTACGTTTTCAAGCGTTGGGCGAATGGGCACGACCGCGTTGGAGACCAATTGACGACCGTTGACGAAGAAGCTTTTATCGCCGTCAACGCGGAGTTCAGCCACATGATCGCCAAAACGAACGATTCCGCCATAGGCAGAATCGCTCACAGTCCAAAAACCGAAACGTGGAAGAATCACGTCCTGTTCCGTTCCAGGAACTTTACAATCAAGGTTCCAGTCGTCAACGTCGCGATTAACGTAAACGACAACGCCTGAATTCCAAGTGATTTTCTGTCGATGGATGTTTCCGCCGACGAATTCAAAATCGACAATCTCGTCAAGGGCGAGGGAATCCGCCAAATTTTGAAGCAGCCAATACTTGCGTACCGTGCCGCGATCCGACATAGCCAGATCGGCCATAATCGCATGACCTGTCAGCGCCTCAGACGAAATATAGTCGTCGCTTTCAATACCACGAACCGCTCGGGACTCTCCCGCTTGATAACGATCGCTATACCCAGCGCCGTGCAGGATAAAGCGCTTGTGATTGACGGCGTCAAACCATGGCACAAACTCGTTGTCTTCACAGGGAATGACGTCGGAAAAGCTTTCCTGAACGGTGGTAATACGTCTCAGAATAGCGTCTGCGCCGTCCAAATGTCCGATGAGCGCGTCGTTGCCAGACTCGCTGACGGTGATCGCATTGTTATTGAAACGTTCATGAACCAGATCGAAATACTTGTTCCATGCGTCAAGAGTTTCCGTTCGAGGATGGAAGTTTCCGTTGCGATCGTAAAAATCCATGATATGGATCGAGGAGAAAACATCCGTAAAATACGCCGTTTGCATCAAATTATTGCGAACGAGGTCGAGATTGCGTTCTGCAAAAGGCATGAACGTTGTGGGATTGAAACGATAGCTCTGAGCGTCAGGCCCAGGGTTATACCAAGCTTTCTGCGGTTGGCCATTGGCCTCAAAGATAATATCGTCGTAGGTAAAATCGTCGGCGTCTGGATAGAAGTCGATATAGTTGTCATGCAATCCAAAAGGAACGTCGTGTTCGTCGAGATACTTTTGCGTCGCCACAAGTTCTTCGAGCGTTCCCGAAGAAGGACGGGGCGGCCAAATGTCAGGAAGACGGACGTCATATCCATAATGTTGCCACACATGCTGGATGAGCATCGTGTTCGTCAATCCGTAATTGAGATATGTCTTCATTCGGTCGAGGACAGTCGTAAACCGACCTCCCCAGTAATCGTAAACGAATCTGCCGGCCTTTTTAGGAACGAGCAGAGCAGGGGACTTATCGAACCCTGGCGCGTATTTGATCGCACAGTCGAACGCGCCTTTATCGCTTGAACGCAGAGTTAGACGGGAGTCGCAGGTCGTCGTAAGAGTATAGACGCGCAGGGTTGGATCAACGATAAATCGGTCAACAGGACGCGTGGTCGCCTCCAGAAGCGAAAGGCCATTTTCAAAATCAAAACCGACATGACTCGTTGAACACGCAAAACCGTCTCCCGACTCTTGGAAGGGTTTGGTCGGATTGTCAATGCAATGACCGTGTCCGAAATAAACACGTCTGGCTTTTTCATTGAACGGTCCAAACTGGATTGAAGTAATGTCGGCATTGCAGGACGAAACGATTCGGAACGCAAGCCCGCCGAGGGTCTTAGAAATAAAGCAGGCAATTTCGTTATCGTCAACCGTTTCCACTATTTCATTTTTAACCTCGTCCAGATTGGCGTCGACAGGAAGATCGCCCAAGATCTCTTCGCCATGTGCTTTTGCGAAAATACGAGCTTTGGCCTCGAGGGAATGGGCGTCGACGAATTCAGTTGAAACTTTACACGGTTCGTATGGACGCTCAAATCCAATTGTCGTACCCTGATACTGGGTTCGGATTCCGTCGATTTGGACCAACTTGTCCTTGGAACCGATCGCGATCCAACCGTCGAAAACCCCCTTGCTACCGAGCGTTATTACCGCGTACTGACCGTAATCAAGATCGAAACCGCGAGAGCCGTCTCTGAAGGCGACTCCGCTGGTTGGAACGTCCTTTGGCGCCGAATTTACAAAGTCCATAAACGCCCTAAGATTATTGTCTCGCAGTAACGAACGTTCCTTTTCACCCGCGACAGCCTCGGCAGGAACGTCGCTTGCAAGAATCGCGACGTCGCCCCAGAAGCTCTGGTCGCACGTCGTATTATGCTCGGCGCCAGGATCGGCCTCGAGCGTAAGAAGGATCGTCTGCCCCGAAAACTTTGAAATATCGACGTTGTTCTCTTTCCAATCGGTTCCGGCATACTGTTGAGCGTAGACGAGTTCCTGTTGATTCGGAGCCTTTTTGACAGCCTCTTCCAAAGCTTCGGCGCTGATGGCGCCGTCGCCGGACGTCAGGAGATGGGCGGCGTAAACGCGGAATTCAACGCCGTCAGTCGGCGGCTCGGGAGGAAAGACGTCTCGCATCGCGCCGAAGAAACGTAGAGTTATGTTCCTGGCGTTAGGCAATCGGACGGCGAATCTCGCGCCAATAACGCCTGGGCCGCCGGCATACGGAGGATGTATTGACCAGGCGTCTCGTTGAACGCCACTACGCGTCATCAGACACGTGTTGAGAGTGGCTTTGGAAGTAGGTTCATTTCCGCTCCAACAAACGGGAAGGGGCGTGTATTCGCCCTTATCATATTTCCAATAGGGAACATAGGACTGCCCACGAAGACCGTTGAGTTTCAGGTATGAACGGTCGTCAAACGTCAAAACCTGAAAGGCGCGAGTCGAAGGAAGCAGTTCGACAAGTTTGGTTGAAAAAACAGGACGCAGGTCGACAAGCTCTTCTTTACCATCAATCGTATATTCGAACTTGGCGCGGATCGGATAGTGAGCGTCAAGGTAAGCGCCACGCACGGCAAACGCGACTTCTCCTTTATACGTCGATTTTGGTTCGACGACTATTGTTTTTTCAAGCGAGTTGGGCGCGACGATCTCACGGACGGGATCTTCAGACTCATCATAGAGAAAGAACGTGTCAATCGAAGAGAGGCTGGCTTTAATCGCAATTCTGGAGTCGCTCTTGTTTTCAATAATCAGCGGAGCGTGATAGATCTGTCCCTCCGCCGTTATTGGATCTGTTTTGGAAATCTCAAAGGTTAGAGGTCCTCGGGTTTCCCGGTGACATGTAAACGCCAGGCTCGGAGAGACATGAGAAAGCGTTAACGCAATGAGCGTCAACAAAAGGAGTCCGAAACGGTTTAAAAACGTTCTGATCCCAAACAACTTGTTTACCTTGTTTACCATTCTTCATCCTCAATTCAGAACAAACGCTTTCGTGGGATAACAAAGCGCGTTGCGATTTACCGACGATCCCACGACCTGATTGTAGAAAAACGCTTTTTCATCCGCAAGCGTTAGCAGACGTTTTTCGTCAAAAGAGAGAATTATCGCGCGAAAAATCCGGAGTCTGGGGAAAATCGTACAGAAGAAGAAGGTCGTCCCGAATGGAGACGACCTTCAAGAATTGGGTTCAGACCAAACGGTCTAAGGAGTTGTCGACAATATCAGTCCCACTTAAGGACCGCGCCCTTGTCGGCGCTTGTGGCGAGCTTCGCGTACTTGGCGAGATAGCCCGATTTATATCGGGGTTCAGGACTCGTGAAATCCTTAGCGCGGCGTTTGAGTTCCGCGTCTGAAAGCTTGACTTTAATCGATTCGTTCGGAATATCGATTTCGATGATATCGCCGTCCTTCAAGAGGCCAATTGGCCCGCCTTCAGCCGCTTCAGGGCTGATGTGGCCAATACAGGCTCCCGCAGTCCCGCCGGAGAAACGACCGTCGGTAATGAGCGCGACGGAGTCGTCCAGATGGACGCCCTTGATAGCCGCGGTCGGAGCGAGCATCTCTTGCATACCGGGCCCCCCTTTGGGACCTTCATAACGAACGACAACGACGTCGCCGGCCTTAACCTTACCGTCGACGATGCCCTGATAGGCTTCTGGCTCGGAATTAAAGATTACTGCGGGTCCGGTGTGCTTCATCATCTGCGGAAGAACGCCTGCCGTTTTAACGACGGCTCCGTTCGGAGCGAGATTGCCAAAGAGAATCGTTAAACCGCCTGACTGACGGTAAGCCTTTTTGCACGGGCGGATGCAGTCCTTGGGATCAAAAGTGAGATTCAAGTCCTGAACAGACTTACAGCGACGACGTACGCTCATTGCGGGCGTATTGCGACGACCGCTCGGCTGGACCGCATAAAGTTCAAGCGCCTCCTCGGTAACTTTGGAACCGCGAAGGTCATAGTCGTCAATGTTCTGACCGATCGTCTTGCCTGTGACTGTTGGCGTCGTATAAGTGAAAGACGGGATACGAGAACGGCGAAGTTCGCCAAGAATGGTGTGGATTCCACCGGCGTTGTGAACGTCTTCAATGTGATAATCACAACTCGGAGAGACCTTGCAGATGTGCGGAGTCGTTTCACTCAATTCATTAAAACGATTGAGGGAGTAGGAGAGTCCGGCTTCATTGGCGATTGCGAGCAGGTGAAGAATCGTATTCGAACTGCCGCCCATTGCCATGTCGAGAATCATCGCGTTATCAACGGACTTTTGCGTGATAATTTCACGCGGAAG
>CACYBR010000080.1 GCA_902772705.1 uncultured Planctomycetota bacterium | reverse complement strand
TTGTTCTTCTGGCGGCCGCGCTGCTTCTGGCGACGATCAGACGAGCGCCGGATCAGACGCACGAGAACGTAATCCACAACGCGACCCAGCTCTCCTCGGACTCTTCGGGAGACTTCAGCTATCAAAACGCGGGAACGTCGATCATTGTCACGGGATACGCCGGAGATTCGGACAAAATCGTAATCCCCGACAGGATTAAGGGGCTGCCCGTAACAACGATCGGCGAAAGCGCGTTTGAAGGACTGGAAAAGCTCGAGCTCGTCGAGCTTCCGGACTCCGTTGAAACGATCGAAGCGCGCGCGTTCTGCGGCTGCGTCAATCTTCGCCAAGTCTCCCTTGCCGACCGTCTTGAACGAATCGGCGAAGAAGCATTTATGGATTGCGGGAGTTTGGCGGAGTTTGTCTTTCCCGACGGCTTCAGGGAACTTGGCAGAAACGCGTTTCAACATTGTCGCTCGCTCGCCTCCGTCAAGTTCGTCGGCGTCGGTCTTCTGGAGCTGCCCGAGGGCGCGTTCGAAGACTGCGCCGAGCTTCATGAGGCGGCGCTTCCCGACGGACTGGAGACAATCGGCGCGCGCGCGTTCGCACTCTGCGGCGCGCTGTCGTCGCCGACGCTCCCGGATTCGCTCAAGCGCATCGGCGACGAGGCGTTCTGCGGCTGTCAGGAGCTCGACGCGCTGGCGCTTCCCGAAGGCGTCGAAGAACTCGGGAGTCGCGCTTTTGAACGCTGCTCACGCCTGAGAACGCTGGTCGTTCCCGCAAACTGCCGAAGGATCAAAGAGGGCGCGTTCGTCGAATGTCGCGCGCTTGAGCTATCGGAGGTTTTCGCAAAATCGTCCTGCTTCGGCACAATGACGCCCGAGGGGGACAAAGGAGTCGCAGGCGTCAAAAACGAGCTGTGGTATGAAAAGACGGACGACGGCGCGACGCTTCGAGGCTACGCCGGCGCGCAGACCGATCTGGTCGTTCCCGACTCAATTGAGGGGCTCCCCGTCAGGGCGATCGGCTCCCAGGCGTTTTATCGCAATCGAACGCTCGTCAACGTCGCGCTCCCCGAAGGACTCGAAACGATCGACGAAAACGCGTTCGCCGAGAGCGAGCGCCTGACGACCGTCGTTTTGCCCGAGTCTCTCCGAAAAATCCAGGAAGGCGCGTTCCGCAACTGCGAACGGCTCGAAACGATCGACCTTCCCTCCGGTCTCGACGAAATCGCCAACCGAACGTTCTCCGACTGCCGGCGGCTCCGTGAAGTAAAGACGCGCGACAACGTCGTCCGAATCGGCGAAGGCGCGTTTGAGAATTGTGAATCGCTCAAAGAGCTGGCGCTCCCTGAAGGGCTTGTGGAATTGGGAGTCGGCGTTTTTCGCGGCTGTAAGAACCTTGGCGTCGTCGCGATTCCCCAGAAAGTCGTCGTCGTCCCGGCGCAGGCGTTCTTCAATTGCAAAATGTTGCGCTCCATAACGCTGCCCGAACGCCTCGTCGAGATCGGAACAGAGGCCTTCTCGGGTTGTCAGGGTCTAAGCGAGATAACGCTCCCGGATTCGCTCAAACGCGTTCGAAAAAACGCCTTTCTGGGCTGCGAGCGTTTTGTTAAGGTCGACCTTCCCGACAATATTGAAACGCTTGAACCAGACGCGTTCCCGTCGGACCTTGCGCTGTACGTAACGCCGGGCTCCAGAACGGCGCGCGCGGCGTCGCAGGGGGATTTTATGGCGTTTCCGCGAAAGAAGACCCCTGACGCGGCGCCGCGCTAAACACGACGTCGCACAATCGTGCCAGAACGAAACGTCAACGCTTTGTTGTGTCCGTTTGAAAAAACGCATACAATAAGATATGCGTCTGTTTGTTGCGAATCGTCTGGAACGGTTCGCCTGAGGACGCCGTTCATTACCGTTATAAGCAGGTTAAGACCATGAAAAGCTCCTCTTCTCAAATTGACGCAATGATCGCCGCAGCCGGTCTTTTGGTCTCGCTTTTGGCATGTCTTGGGTGCAACGGAGACGCCTCTTCCTTCGGTAGCGGCTACGTGTACAATCACGAGGAATCCGGAATCACGATATCATCCAGCTTCGGCGACCCGAGCAATCTCGAAATACCCGATAGGCTCGACGGAGCTCCCGTCGTCAAGATCGGCGAAGGCGCGTTCCGACCATTTGCTTTTACGGAAAACTTGCCGATCTTTGAAAACACGACGCTCAAGATCGTGACGCTTCCCGATACCGTTGAAGAGATCGGCGACCAAGCTTTTATGGGATGCGCCGCGCTACGCGAATTCTCGCTTCCGCGCAATCTTACCGTCCTCGGTGAAAAGGCGTTTTTGGGTTGCAGAAGCCTCGAAACGATTGTCGTTCCCAGCGGCGTGACGGCAATTCCTAACGGCGCGTTCTCGTCGTGTAAAAAGCTCAAAAAGGTCGTCTTGCCAGGCGAACTCGTCTCGATCGGCGACGCCGCGTTTGAAAATTGTGAAAGTCTCGAATCGATCGTGCTGCCCGAGGGCGTGACGAAACTTGGCGAGAACGCGTTCTGCGGTTGTACGAATCTTGTTAGCGTCGAGATTCCTCAATCGCTTCGAAATATCGGCGACTCGGCGTTCTTTGGTTGTCAAAAGCTCGAAAAGCTCGATCTTCCGGAAGGTCTCTCCTCCATAGGACTGAGGGCGTTTGGCTCCTGCACGAGTCTTAAGGAACTAACCGTCCCGAAGAATACCGAAACGATAGGCGGCGGCGCGTTCGTCAACTGTCCGCTCCTCGACGTCGTCAAGACGCTCGAACAAAACGAGCGTTTCAACGCAATCCGTCTGGAATCCCCAGAGAGACCGAACGCGAAAAACGACTGCGTCTGGTATCGGAAGAAAGACGGAGGGGTCGCCTACATGGGATTCTCCGGCTCCGCGCCCCACGTGATTGTGCCAGCCGAACTCGACGGAGCGCCCGTCGTCGAGATTGACGATTACGCGTTCGCCTATAACCACGATCTGAACGGCGTCGAACTCCCTGCCGGCCTCAAGATTATCGGGGAAAACGCGTTTAATGAATGTTATTGTCTCCAAAGGATTAATCTTCCTCAAACGCTCCTGAGGATAGGCAAAGGGGCGTTTTTGGATTGTCGGAACCTCGATGAAGTCACGATTCCGCCCCTTATTAATCAGATAGACGCCGCAACGTTCTATCACTGCACAACCCTCAACTCCGTCAAGTTTCCGCCTCATCTTCACTCGATAGGCGAGGACGCTTTTTTCAATTGCACAGGACTAAAAAAAATCGACATTCCCGATTCTGTCGTTAAGGTCGGCGACAACGCGTTTGCGTTCTGCGAACGTCTGAGATCGATTCATATACCGTCCAACCTCACGTCAATTCCTGATTCTTTCGCGGCGGGAAGCGGTTTGAAAGCCGTCGTCTTACCCGACAATATCGTCGAATTCGGCGAGAATGCGTTTCCCAACGGCACAACGCTCCTTGTAACGAAATATTCCATGACCGAAAAAGCGGCTCAAGCGTCTAACTACAACACGACGTGGAAGGAAGAAACGACGGCGACAGAAGAAGGAATCCAAAGCGACGACTGACGAGAAGGAAGAAATATCGCTGGAACGGACGGTCCTTTCGCGTATTCGCGCGTCTTCGTCGACCTTCCTGCGACTCCGAAGATTTTTCTCGCAAAACCGACGTTTTTTCGCTTTTCCAGACGCGCTTTTTTGTAAGTCGTCTTTGACGCAACGGCGTGGACGCCGGGCGTTTCTCTCTTTACACGGAGAATGAACACGAGAGACGCTTCGCCGCGTCCTGCGGTTTTTCTTCCGTTATAATTTGACGCGACGGACACGGACGATTACAATTCCGCCGTACGTTTAAGGTCCGTCAGAATCCGTTTGTCTAACCACATTCGCGAGAATTTCCCATGAAAAGCGTTAATACGTCGCGGCGACGATTCCCCTCCCGCCCCATCTTCCCTGATAAAAAGACTTGGGCGCTACTGACGATTCTGGCGACGTGCTGCTTCTGTTCTGGCTGTCAGGATCAAATTGACCCGCAGAAGCTCCTGCAATGGCAAAGCGACGGCGCGACAATCGCGATTGTCGGCTTTCAATTCGACGGCGACGCGATCGAGTTGGTCGTGCCCGAACGAATCGCAGGTCTGCCCGTGACGGAAATCGCGCCGAACGCGTTCCAAAATTGTCGCGCGCTGACGTCGGTCACGCTTCCGGAAACCGTCGTTTCGATAGGCGACAACGCGTTCTCGCGATGTATCAACCTCGACTCGATCAATATTCCAGACGGCGTTACAAGGATCGGCGAACACGCGTTCGACGGCTGCGAACGACTTGCGGAGCTCTCTCTGCCTCCCGGGCTCGACAGGATCGAGGACAGCGCGTTCGCGCTTTGCTGTCAACTGCGCGCGATCGCCATCCCGACAGGAGTCGAAAGAATCGAGTCCCGAGCGTTCGCAGACTGCAATTTTCTGGAAGCCGTCGCTTTTCCGGACACGCTCCGCGTCGTCGGCGCCAGCGCTTTCTCCGGATGCGCTTCTCTGAGGGAAGTCACGTTCCCCAACGGACTCGTCTCCATCGGCGCGGAAGCGTTCCGAGGCTGCGAATCGCTCGAAGCGGCGATTTTTCCGTTCGGGCTTAAGACAATCGGTTTTCAGGCGTTTCGAGGATGCGAAAAACTCAGCGGCGTCACGCTCTTCGACGGGCTTGAGGAACTCGGCGCCGGCGCGTTCTCGCAATGCGGCAGCTTAACGTCGTTCTCAACTCCGCGCGGCGTCGCGTCGATCGCCGACGACCTTTTCGCCGGATGCGCCAGCCTTGAAACGATCGAGCTGCCCGAGGGGCTCGTCTCGATTGGCGCGCGCGCGTTTGAAGGCTGCGGAAAGCTCGACGCGCTGTCGTTGCCGGAAAGCGTCGTCTTTATCGGGGAACGCGCCTTCGATTTGTGCGGCAGTCTTAGCCGCCTCGACGTTCCCGAAGGCGTCGAGGCGATCGGAAACGCAACGTTCCGCGACTGCGCGAGTTTGACCAGCGTCGAGCTGCCCGAAAGGCTCGAATCGATCGGCGAAAAGGCGTTTGAACGATGCGCCAGCCTTGTCTCCGTCAATATTCCTCCCGACGTCGTAACGATCCGAAAATGGACCTTCGCCTCATGTTCCAGCCTAAAGACGATCTCGATTCCCGAAGGACTCGTAACAGTCGAAGACGGCGCGTTCTCCGACTGCCGGAACCTCGAAGACCTCGTCCTGCCCGATTCGGTTCGGATACTCGGCGCGCGCGTGTTCTTCGACTGCGTTAAGCTTAACCTGAGTCAAACGCTTGAAAAGCTTACTCGCTACGGCGCGATCCCCATAAACGACGACCCCTCCAATCCTTCCTCGCGCGGTTTCCTGCTGTATGAGAAAACGCTGCGACACGTCTGGCTCGACGAATACGTAGGCGATCCGGTCGAGCTGACGATCCCGGAGCAAATCGAAGACCGTCCCATATCCACCGTCAAAACCGGCGCCTTCGCCTATCATGAGAATCTCAGATCGGTCGTCGTGCCTGACGGAACGCGCGTGATTGGAATCGGAGCGTTTGAAGCCTGCGCGAATCTGCGGTCGATCGTTCTTCCTGACAGCGTCGAAACGATCGGACATTTCGCGTTCCGAAAATGCCAGAGCCTGACGTCCTTCGTCGTTCCGAAAGGCGTCGAGACGATCGAGCCGGATACGTTCGCAGACTGCGTTTCCCTAAAGGACGTCACGCTTCCAGAAGGTCTCAAAAAGATTGATTACTGGGCGTTCCGCAACTGTCACGCGCTTTCGTCGATCGAGCTGCCTGCCAATCTTGAGAAGATCGGCTTCTTCGCCTTCCCCATGGGCGTCACGATCAACGCGCCCAAAGATTCTTCGGCGGAAAACGCGGTCAGACACGCGGGCCTCGAACCCGGAATCAGAGAGCTTCATCCCTGATTCTTCCCCCTCAAACGCGCAACTCGCCGCGCTCAAACGCCAATCGACGTTTATTCTGACGCGCGCAGAGGGAGACGCCGTCAACAGGCGCTGGAGACGCCGAACGGCTGAAACGTTTTTACGACGTCGTGCGAGACGATTGTTGAAATCCCATCAGTTTTCGCGTATATTGAAGCGTCGTCGCCTCGACGCCGCCAGAGGCCTGACGCAAGTCTTCTAAATAAGCGCGGCGCGAACACAGCCGCGGGACGAGACGCGCCCGCGTGAAAGGAGCCTGGGCTATGAACGTGTATCTCGGTATCGACGTCGGCACTTCGGGAACGAAAGTTCTCGCAATCGCCGCAGACGGAACTATTCTTGGCAGCGGCGTCGGGGAATATCCATGCTACGCGCCGCGACCTCTCTGGAGCGAACAGAACCCCGACGACTGGTGGAACGCCGTCGTAACCGTCGTTCCGCAGGTTCTCGCGAAGGCGGGAATCAAAGGGACCGACGTCAAAGGAATCGGCCTCTCCGGGCAGATGCACGGTTCGGTTTTTCTGGACAAAAACGATCAGGTCGTTCGTCCCGCGATTCTGTGGAACGACCAGCGCACCGCGAAAGAGTGCGGTCAAATAGAAGAAGCGGTCGGCGGTCGCGCGAAGCTCATCGAACTCGTCGCCAATCCAGCGATGAGCGGCTTTACGGCGCCGAAGATCGTCTGGCTTCGCAACAACGAGCCGGAGAACTTTGACAAGGTCGCCAAAGTTCTGCTTCCGAAAGACGAGATCCGTCGGCGACTGACTGGCGAGTACGCGACGGAAGTGAGCGACGCGAGCGGGACGCTGCTGCTTGACGTCGCCGGACGCCGGTGGTCCGCGGAAACGCTTTCCGCCCTCGGGCTCGACGAATCGCTGCTGCCGACCGTCTACGAATCGGAAGACGTGACCGGTCGCCTGACGCAGGCCGCGGCGGACGCGCTCGGACTGACCACAGACTGCTTCGTGGTAGGAGGCGCGGGAGACTGCGCGGCGGGCGCGGTTGGCAACGGCATAGTCCGGTCCGGCGCGCTCTCCACGTCGCTTGGCACGAGCGGGGTCGCGTTCGTTCATTCCGACGAGGTCAAGTACGATCCGCTCGGACGCGTTCACACCTTCTGTCACGCGGTGCGCGGCAAATGGCACATGATGGGCGTCACGCTCTCCGCGGCCGGCTCGCTCCAGTGGTTTCGCAACGCGCTTTGCGCAGAGCTCTGGGAGCGTGCGAAGTCGGAACATGAGGACGTCTACAATCTCCTCTCAGCCGAAGCCGCCAAGACGCCGGCCGGCGCCGACGGTCTCTTCTTCCTGCCGTATTTGAGCGGCGAACGCACGCCGCACGCCGATCCCGACGCGCGCGGATGCTTCGTCGGACTCACGCTCGCGCATGATCGCGGGCGCGTCGTGCGTTCCATCATGGAAGGCGTGACCTACTCTCTGCGCGAGGCGATTGACATTTTCCGCAGTCTGAACGTTCCGGTTGACGAGATCCGCGCGTCCGGCGGAGGCGCGAAGAGTCCGTTCTGGCGCCAGATTCAGGCGGACGTCTTCGGCGCGCGCGTCGTGACGCTCAACTCCGAGGAAGGACCGGCGTTTGGCGTCGCGCTCCTCGCTACGGTCGGCGGCGGCGAATACGCCAATATTCAGGAAGCGTGCGACGCGACTATCTCGACCGTCTCTGAACTGCGTCCGAACCCCGAGACGCAGAAATACTACGACAAAGCGTTCCCCGTCTATCAGCAGCTCTATCGTTCCCTCAAGGACGATTTCAAAGCGATCTCCGGACTCTGCTGATTCGTTCGCGCGCTCCAACAAAAAAAACCGCGACGCCGTTCAAAATGGCGTCGCGGTTTCTTTATGCTCTCAGCGGGTCGGGTTATCGGCCCGGTCGACCGTCTCAGAAGCTGTCGTTGACGGCGTAGACTTCGGAATCGTTGAGCTTGAGATTGAAGGCGAGCGAGGCAACGTCGCCGGCGGTGAGCGTCGTCGACTGGACGTCTTCATAGACGCGTCCGTCGCGGACGGCGACAACGCGAATCTCGAAGGAGTAGGTTTCGCCCAGTTCAAGCTGACGCGCGGCGAAGGAGCGCAGAGCGCCGGTCTGCTTCGTGCGATAGCCGTTAACGTAGACCACGGAATCTTCCGGAACAAGCATGCGGATGACGCCCGTGCCAAGATTCTGGTTCGGAGCCGGGGTCGGAACGCTTTCCTCAGAGCCGGTGGAAGCGTCGAGTCCTCTGGAGCTGTCGTACTGCGGCACCGCCGGCGCGTTAACGTCGCTAGAAGAGGAATCGGTCGTGAGTCTCTTGGAGAGGCTCGGAGTTTCCTGAGACTTCGCGTCGGAATCGACGGAGGCCGGGACGCCGCGATCGTTGGCGGGCAGACCGGTTTCAGCATTCAATTCGTTAACTTCTCCGGGATAGTAACCGTAACCGCAGCATGAGCGAGGCGCAAAGACAGAGGTCGGCGCAATCGCGGCGGGAATTCCGCACGGAGCGCAGGGGTCGCAGACAGGCGCGGCGCAGGGCCAGCAGGGATCGCAGACAGGCGCGGCGCAGGGATCGCAAACAGGGACGGCGCAGGGATCGCAGAAATCGGCGCATGACCAGCAGGGATCGCAAACGTAAGCCGGACGGCAGTATGAGGAATTGCCGGCGAAGAGATTGCGGACGCCGTTAAGGACGCGACGAACCGGACGAACGCGGTCGACGAATCGGAAGATCGGACGAACGACGGAACGAACCGGGCGTCGAGCGACGTTATAGCCGTACTCGAATCCATAATCGTAGGTCACAACAGGCGCGTAGGGCACGAAACCGTCATAAACGACCGCGGACGGAATACCGGCGTCATAAACAACGGGAGCCGGCGCGGCGTCGCCTGCGCAACTCGCGCATTCGCTGTATCTGGAACCAACGTCGCTTTTGGCGTAGTTCGAGGCCGCTTCAAGTCTGCCCATAGTCAACGCCTGATTCGGGAAGATCGAATCGTCGGCGGCAACGCGCGACGCCGCCGCAATATTCCTGGACAATCCCTCGTCAAAGAGTCCGCCAAAAGCGAACGCGCTCGCGGCAGTCGCAGACATCGCGACGACAACGGCGGCGCACAACGCAAAACTACCGTTAACTTTCATTATTAAACTCCTAATACGAGCAACCACGCGCAGGTTTCCGCGCCTGAGGACTTCAACGTCGGTCCAAAAGGATCAAAGTCGGCGCGTCGCCAACACGACGCAAATATCGCAGAATCGCGAAATTTTCCACACGCCGAAATCCAAAACTATTGTTTGAACGCCCTACATTTTCCATTTTTACGTCCGTTTGTAAAGCGCTTTCGTTTGATATCTTCAGATAATCTCACAAATTCGAG
>CACYBR010000079.1 GCA_902772705.1 uncultured Planctomycetota bacterium | reverse complement strand
GTCGCGAGCCATTCCTCCTGCCAGAGAAGATAGATCTCCATCCGATAACGTTCGAGAGCGCTCTTCCCTTCGCGACAGAACCCGAGTCGGCGGACGTTCGTCTGATAAGACCTTTCCGCCTTCGCGAGCAGGTCGTCGACGTCCACGCGCATTTTCTCGGGCGTTTCCGCGCCGTTGGGATCGGCGCCAAAGCCGGCTTCCCAGAAAACAATGAAATGTTCGCTCTTACGGGAACGCTGGAAACACCAACGTGAATTCTCGTCGTTGAAGTCCATTTGAGCGTATTCCGTCGGCTTGTAGAATTCACGCTCCTTCGGCGGCTCAGCGTCCGTCGTCGCCGGCGTGGACGACGAAGCGCCCGCGAAACCTGCCAGAAGAAACGCGGCGAAGAACGCCGCAAAAAGCGCTTTTTTCATCTTCGAGAGTCTCCTGAATATGACGAACGCGCGGCGCCGGGCGCCTCGGTCGTTATCGCGTGGAAACGACGCGGCGCGCCCTCCAAAGAAAAAACGCGACCTCCGGCTCAAACCCGACTCGCGCTCGTTCCCGAAAAGCGCGCGTCACACGACGCTCAGACGCGTCGATAACGCGCGCGCCGAATTCAAAACGGCGAGTATCATGACGCCGACGTCCGCAAAGACCGCCGACCACATGCCGACAAGGCCCGTCGCGGTCAGAAGCAGACACAAAACCTTAACCCCTATTGTAAACCAGACGTTTTCAACGACAATCCTCATGCAACGACGCGCTATCCTGATCGCAACGGCGATTTTCCCGGGGTCGTCGTCCATGAGCACGACGTCGGCCGCTTCAATCGCCGCCGCAGAGCCGATCGCGCCCATCGCGATTCCAACGTCGGCTCGCGTTATGACGGGCGCGTCGTTGATTCCGTCGCCGACAAACGCGAGCGTTTCCGTTCCGCGATTCTCACGCGCGAGGAGCTCTTCAACCTTCGCGACCTTCCCCGAAGGGAGCAGCTCGGCGTGGTATTCGTCCAGATTCAATTCCTGCGCGACGATTTCGGCGATCCTCTCGGAGTCGCCGGTGAGCATGACCGTTCGCTTAACCCCAAGTCGGCGCAGCGCCGCGATCGCGTCCTTCGCTCCCGTCTTCACGACGTCGGATACGACGACATGCCCAAGATAACGACCGTCCTCCGACACATGGATCGCCACGCCCGCGCCATGACAATCCAAACATGCCCGAGGCGCCGCCCCTGACTCGGACATGAGTTTGATATTGCCCGCGCACACCGTATGACCGTTGACGACCGCGCGAACGCCGCGCCCCGAAAGCTCCTCGACGCGCTCCACCGAACAGCCGTCGTTTTCCCTGAAATACGCCGCGCGCAACGCGACCGCGATCGGGTGCGGCGAGTATCGTTCAACATGCGCGGTCAGATGCAAAAGCTCCGTTTCGTCGAACTCGTCCGGATGAACCGCGACGACCTCAAAGACGCCGCGCGTCAGCGTTCCCGTCTTGTCAAAGACGACCGTCCGCGTCTTCGCGAGCGCTTCGATAACAGGAGAGCCCTTAATCAGAACGCCAGCGCGCGACGCGCCGCCAATTCCCGCAAAAAACGCCAGCGGCACGCTCACGACCAGCGCGCACGGACAGCTCACGACAAGAAAGGTCAGCGCGCGATAGCTCCAGACGCGCCATGCCGGCGCCCCGTCGACCGCCAGCATGATCACGGGCGGCAGGAGCGCCAAAGCAATCGCGGCGAAAACGACGATCGGCGTATAGACGCGCGCAAACCTCGTGATAAACGCCTCCGATCGTGATTTCTTCGCGCCGGCGTCCTCGATAAGTTCGAGTATTTTTGAAGCGGTTGACTCGCCAAACTCCTTCGTCGTGCGCACGCGCAAAACGCCAAGCTGATTGATTGAGCCGGAGACGATTTCGTCCCCTGACTGAACCTTCCTCGGCGTCGACTCGCCGGTGAGCGCCGCAAGATTAAGCGTCGACTCGCCCGAAACGACGACTCCGTCGATCGGAACCCTCTCGCCGGGCTTAATGACAATAACGCTCCCCGTCTCAACGTCCGACGGGTCGACTCTCTCGAGCGCGCCCGACTCTGTTTCCGCGTTGGCGTAGTCGGGACAGATATCCATAAGCTCCGAGACGCTTCTGCGACTTCGACTGACGGCGCACGACTGAAACCATTCCCCGACCTGATAGAAAAGCATAACGGCGATCGCTTCGTCATAATCTCCGCTGCCGCTGAAGACGGCAAGCGCGATCGCGCCAAGCGTCGCGACCGTCATGAGGAGGTTCTCGTCGAAGGGCTGACCGTTTCGAAGCCCTCGCGCCGCTTTCAGCAGAACGTCGTAACCGACGACGAGATAGGGAAGCAGATAGCAGAGAAAACGCGGAGCGCCTGTTAGCGGGAGGAAATGAAAAGAGAACGTCATGATCGCCGCGACGACGATTCGCGTCAGATTCTTTTTCTGTTTCCTGGTCATCGCGTCCCTCCCTTGCGCGTTGAAGACGCTCGGTTTAAAAATCAAACGAAAATTTCGCAGTCCGAATCGATCTTCCTGCAATTCCGGCGCACCAGTTCCATGACCTCTTTTTCGTCGACGCCCTCGGCGAATTCGACCTTCATTTTCAGCGCGATAAAGTTGACGACCGCGTCGATCACGCCCTCGGTCTTCTTAGCGACCTCCTCCATTCTGGCGGCGCAGTTCGGACAATCAACGTCGATCTTATAGCTTTTTTTCATGGGAATCGACCTCTAAACGACAAGTTCAAGTTGAAAAGATTAAGCAATCGTTTAATCTTTCCCCTCAATTTAACCTCTGTTTAATCGACGTCAACCAGAAAAACGAAAATCGTCCGTTTATTCTTGTATAAACTAAGTTTTTTCATAAACTATAGACACAACGCGCTAAGAAAGCGAGGGGGTTATCATGGTCAAAAGTATAATACTTCCGCACCGCCACGACGAACGTTCAGAGAAGAAGATTCTCGACAATCTGCCTGATCTGGAATCGATCGCGCTGGTCGCCGACGCGATGAAGCGGCTCGGCGACCCGTCGAGGCTGCGCGTCTTCTGGCTCCTGTGTCATGCGGAAGAATGCGTGGTCAATATCGCCGCGATTGTTGAAATGTCGAGTCCCGCCGTCTCGCATCATCTACGTATCCTCAAAACAGCGGGGCTGATCGTCTCGCGACGCGAAGGGAAAGAAATGTATTACAAGGCCGCCGACACGAGCGTCGTTTCGGAGCTCCATCGCTCCATGGAAGCGATCATGCGCGTGACCTGTCCAAAGTAACTCGCGCTCGTACGTTCCAATAAACCAACGCCGCGAGGCGGAAGCTCGCGTCCGCCGCCGTGACGTCGTTGACGTCGCTCAGAATCGACGCCGCAATCGTCGCATGCGCCGACCCGTCCGTCACGCCGGTTCCGATCAGCGCGGAGAGCGTCGTCTGATTCTCAAAGCCAGCCGCGTCGAACTCGTCGAGAACGTCCGCCAGCGCCTCGGAAAACGCGTCCTCGAGTTCTCGCGAAAGCTTCGCCTGCGACAACGCGTCCGCGTTCGAGCACGCGATCTCGTCGGTCATGAGACTCGAACGAAGCTGATTTGTCGCCGTGCGCCATGCCGAGTTATAGCCCGTCGCCGCCGAGCCTTCC
>CACYBR010000078.1 GCA_902772705.1 uncultured Planctomycetota bacterium | reverse complement strand
CGTCCTATTCTGCGCACAGAAAAGGATGAGAACGGCGCCGAATTCGTCGCTGAAGTGATTCGTCCTGCGACAATCACCGTTCTTCTTAACGGCGTCTGCGTCCAAAATCACTGGGAAATCAAGGGCGACACCTTCTTCCATCGTACTCCTCAGTACCAGCCTCATGCGGATCGCGAGCCGATTTCGATTCAGGATCACAACAACACGACGCAGTTCCGCAACATCTGGATCCGCGAGATCCCGGATTCAAACGTTGTCCCGTGCCAGAACCACATGAACTACTACAACTGATTTCTGATTGGTTCTGCGTATAACGCAATCAGGCTCTAACGAGAAAAGAGGGCGTTCTTTACCTGACAAGGAACGCCCTTTCTTTATGCCAACCTTTATGGCAAAACGTTCAGTCGCATTGAAAATGATTGAAATGCGCATAAATCTCGCTTCGTTTCTACTAGCGTCGTCACACGCCAATAACACAATTCTGTCAAGTCGCTTTAAAATAGAAAAAAATTAACGGCAAAAGTTAAAATACACGCAACTTCTCCTTTTCTTGAGAATATTTGGAAAAATTTTTTAAAATTATCTGATTTTACCAAAGAAAACGATTCTGCAGACGATAACAGAAGTACAGGGCGCTAAAAAAGAGTAAATTTGCGGTTTACTCTCCCTCGTAAAAAAGCTAATGTTGTCCGGAAAGTTGAAAAAGTTTAGGGGATCAAGGAACGATCCTCGTCTTTTCACGAAAAAAAACGGACGAAGTCGTAAATCGGACAGGGACAATCCAATGAATCGACATTTTACATTGAAAACTCTTTTAGCCAGCACGCTCATCGGCGTTGTGGCGGTAGGATGCCAGCCGCAGCAGCCGAAATTCCTGCACCCGCGTGGCAATGCACAAAGTCAGTATATCGCTGAAGCGACTCGAATCGAGTATCCAGACGAAACCGTTCCGTCTCTTGACGACGTCACGAATGCGCTCGCTCCGCTTACTCTCGACAACCCCGATCCTAAGGAAGAATGGTTGCTGACGCTCGACGAAGTTCGACAGATGGCTCTTGAAAACAGCAAGGTGCTTCGTCAACTCAGCGGCGTCAATTTTGGCGCGAACGGCGTAAGCGGCACGCCTACGTTGCTTCTCTCTTCTCCCAACGCGGCGATGACCGTCTGGGATCCCGCTATTATCGAATCCAATCCGACAGCAGGCGTTCAGGCGGCTCTTTCCGCGTTTGACACGGTCTGGAGTTCGACGGTCTCGTGGCAAAAGGCGGATATCCCCCAGAACTACAACGACACTTTCCAACAAACGGTCGGCACGCACACTGACACGGGAACGTTCCAGTCGTCTCTTTCGAAAACGGTCGCGACGGGCGGTAACGTTTACGCGACAGCGGGATTCGGATACGACTCCAGCGACGCGTCGAGCCGTCTGTGGGAAACCGACTGGACCAGTTACGTTGAGGCGGGTTTCACCCAACCTCTCTTTCGTGGCGCGGGGGTAGAATACAATCGCATCGCCGGTCCTAACGGAACGATGGGTTCCAGCAACGGCGTCGTCATCGCGCGAATCAATACGGACGTAGCGCTCGTTGATTTCGAGATGGGCGTTCGCAACACGTTGCAGGATATCGAAGAAACCTACTGGAATCTTTACTACGCGTATCGTAACCTGAGCGCGGCTTCCGCGGGCTACGAAGCCGCTCTTCAGTCCTGGCGAAACGTTCATGCGCAGAGCAAGAGCGGTCGTCCTCAAGGCACCGCCCAAAATCTGGCTCAGGCTGAAAAGAACTATCAGTCCTTCAAGGTTTCCGCTCAGGAAGCTCAGAACAACCTGTACAAAACAGAACAACTTCTCCGTTACATGATCGGCGTCGCCCCCACGGACGGTCGCTTGATTAAACCCGTCGACGAACCCACGGTCGCTCGCGTCCAGTACATTTGGGAAGAAATCGTCGCCGAAGGGCTTGCACGCGCTCCGGAACTCCGCAAGCAGAAGTGGATCGTTAAGAAACGCGAACTTGAACTTATCGCCCAGCGCAACTTCCTCAAGCCGCAGATCGATCTTCAGGGAACATATCGGTTCCATGGTCTTGGGCACGACCTGATCGACGACAACAATAAGCGTAGCAACGCCGTCGGCAGCCTGACGAGCGGGGATTATCAGAACTGGACTCTCGGAATCACCTCGTCCGTCACGCTCGGGTTCCGCCGAGAAATGGCGGCGGTCCGCAATGCAGAGCTTGCCCTGGCTCGTGAAAGAGCCATCCTTCAGGAGCAGGAACTCGAACTTGTCCACAACCTCTCCGATCTCTATCGCGATGTTGAACGCAACTACCATCTCATTGAAGACTACCTCGCGGTTCTCCGCGCCGCTCGTAAGCAGGTTCGCGCCGTCAACAGCTCCTTCCTGATCAATAAGACGACTCTTTACGAAGTCCTTCAGGCTCAGCAGGAACTCGCGGATACGGAAACCCGCTACTATCGCACGGTTATCGACTATAACCTCTCGATCGTCAATCTGAACTACCGCAAGGGTTCTCTGCTCGAATACAACGGCGTCACCCTTGCCGAAGGTCCTTGGCCGAACAAGGCTTACTTCGACGCCTGGCGCAGAGCTCGCGAACGTGACGCTGGACGCTACGTGAACTATGCCTTCACCTCGCCGCAGGTCGTCAGTCGCGGCGCTTACCCTCAAATTCAGGGAACAGACCCAACTGTCGCCAACGGCGCCCTCCAGTCTCAGGCGGTTCTTCCTCAGTATGATGATTCGCAACTGCCTGAAATCTTCCAGACCAATTGATTCACGTCAAACGGTCTGAGGTCGAAGTCGCCGCTGATTGACGAATTCCGAAATAGCAGGAACAGAAATCAGTCGCCGGCGGATCTGGCGAAAGACGCTTCGCAAGCTGTTTCGCCAACGTTTTCCAAAAGGATTGTCCCGAAACGGGGGGGCGCAAGCCCCCCTTTTTTTATTTATCAACTCACATTGGATAACGAGTGAAAAGGTCCTTAATCCGCAGTTTCTTCTTGCAACAATGAACTATCGGAATATAATCACCGTGTTTCGGTGGTCTTGGAGAACTTTGGATCTTATCTATTGGTGAAAGGATTTAAATCATGCAGAGAATATACACGCTTGAAGAGCTTGCAAGGTTTTTAAACAGACGCCCCAAAGACCTTATAAAACTCGCGGAAAAGGACCTTTTACACGGAAGGAAAGTTCAAGGAAACTGGACTTTTGCGCTCCCGGACGTCGTGCTCTGGATGGAACGTGAATTGACGCAAGTCGACAACGACACGAAAGAACGCCTCGAAAACGCCGTCGCTTCCGTCGCGGAAGAACATGAAGACGTCGAGTTCAGAGAACTACTCTCCGAACAGTTGGTTGAGTTGTCTTTTCCTGCAAGAACAAAAGCTTCTGTCGTCGCTGAGATTACAAAGATTGCTGAAACATCGGGAATGCTCTGGGACGCGGACGCGATGGCCAAGGCGCTCCGAGAGCGTGAAGAAATGGCTTCGACCGCGCTGGAAAACGGAGTTGCAATTCTTCATCCCCGTCGTCCTCAACCGGACATAATCGCTCAAGACTTTTTAGTCGTCGCCATTGCGCCGTGCGGCGTTCCTTTTGGCGGCGGTCACGCCAACTTGACGGACTTGTTTTTTTTGCTCTGTTGTCAGTCGGACGCGAGCTATCTGCGTTCTCTCGGACGATTGGCGCGCGTCCTCAATACGCCAGGCTTCCTCGACCAACTTCGCGAATCGACAACGCCGTCAGAAGTCGTCGATCTGCTTGCCAGAACGGCAGATTCTCTTGAATGAAATCGTCGTCAAAAAACGAGCGCGCTCAGGTCGTACCAAGCGCGCTCGTTGATTTTGACGGTGGATATAAAGACGCCAATCCGGCGTCATTCGCAAGGAATAACTTCGATCTTTCCGGCGTCTTCCTTATCGACCATGAAGACGCGATCGTCTATCTTGACACACACCTTTCCTTCAGACTCTTTACTATCGCACTTAAGGAGACGGAGGGTTTTATTGGGCCGCCAGTAGGTCGGAGAAAATTCGGGAAGATCCTGAAGCTCTTCAGCCAACTGCACGAAGATGAGCGTCTCGTGCTCGCCACAAAGGGCGCTAAGGGGCTGAGCCTCGCGATGGACGCACGACAAGTCGACGGTGCGTCCAGAGTGGACGATCTCGTCAAGACAGCCATGAATGCACATCGCGCAATATTGATCGTTATTCTTCTCGCGACAATGATAGTCGGAACGTCGAAACAAGGAAGCGCCAACGCGCGGGCAACTATCGACAAACTCAACAAACTCAACCAGACGCGTCGTGATTTCGTCGTTCATCGCATGCTCGAGCTTGCACGCCGCCTCTTTTGATTCATTACCGTCGACGCCCAGAATCCGTTCAAGAAAGATCTCCATCGCCTTATGGCGGCGAACGACCCTTTTGGCCTCCGTTTCGCCTCGTTCTGTCAAGGAGATTGGCACGTAGGGAAGGTAAACGACCAGACCTTTTTCAGAAAGGGAACGGAGCGCGCTTGTAACAGAAGGACGCTTCACATGAAGTCGATCCGCTATGCTGCTGCAACGAACTGTTTTTGTCTCTTCCGTAAGCTCATAAATCGCTTCCAGATAATCCTCAAGACTTTGCGTCAGTTCATGGGATTCATCCGTCGTCACGCCTGCTTCTTTCGTATTACTCATCTCGCTGTCAAATCCGGAAAAAGGGAACCTTTTCGCGATCAACATTCACTGTTCTTCCGACCAGAAAAGTCGAAGGGGCCGACCAACGCCGCACGCCCCTAAGATTATTCTCCACAAAAGGAACGGCTTGTCAAATCTAATCCTGACAATGGCGCGCGCCCCAAACAACATCCGAGTGGATTTATCGTCGCAAAAACGATATTTACGGCAGGTCGCGATTTAATTTCATGCTACAAATATCGTCGTCACGTCGTCAAAGCGCCGCGTTCTATCTGAAAAGCGCGTGTTTGACCCGCCTTGTTTGAAATCCCGATTTATGCATTTCGACGAACTGGATTTTTAAGAACGCCAAGCTTTTCAATCTCGACTTCAAACAAATCTCCGTCCTCGAGGTAGACAGGAGGTTTACGCGCGTCGCCGACGCCATTCGGGGTGCCCGTGAAAAGAAGATCGCCGGGTTCAAGCGTCATAACTTGTGAAATGTATGAAACAACGCGCTGAACCTTATAGATAAACTGCGTCGTGCTCGACGATTGCATAACTCTGCCGTTAAGTCGCGACTCAATCTTGAGATTGTTGGGATCGCCAACTTCGTCGCTCGTAACCAACCATGGGCCAACCGGCGCAAACGTGTCAAAGGATTTCCCCAGAAACCACTGTCCCGCTGGCTTCTCCTTTTGCCAGTCCCGAGCGGACACGTCGTTGCCGCAACAATATCCAGCGACGTAACGCAAAGCGTCCGACTCCGGAATATGGCGTCCACGCTTGCCTATCGCCGCAACCAATTCGCCCTCGTAGTCTACCCGATGCGAAACAGGAGGCAAAACGACCTCGGCTCCGCAGTATGTCGTTGAAGACGGAGCTTTGCAGAATACGGCAGGCTCCGCTGGATAATCATGCTGAAATTCCTTGACATGTCCAGCGTAGTTAAGGCCAATGCACATGATCTTGGAAGGCGCGGTAAACAGAGGCTGATATTTCAAGTCCTCGGTCTTAACAACAGGCAAGTTGACGCGCGGTGACGCTTCGAACTGTTCAAGAGCCTCACGGATTGAGTCAAGGTTAACGTTTCCCTGCTCTCTCAGGACAGACTCGACAGTCGTCGTTTCAGAATCGCAGCCGACAAGATCTGCAACCCTGACCCATCCTTGCAATCTTTCGCTCCAAACAACAAGCACAGGAAAAGAACAATCATTGGCGGCAATCTCAGTTATTCGCATGTCCGTCCCTCCAATCGGCAAAGAAAGCGGCGTCGCTCACGCCGCGAGCCGCTTACCTTATCTATCAAAACAGTCCGGCGACGCGAAAGCCGCCGGACTGTTCCATCAGTCAACGTCAATATAGCCAGGCGTCATGCGCTTGAAAACAAAACGCCCGGGCCAGTCAATCACGCCTCGTCGAGGAGTTCGACGGCGACAAATTTCTTACCCTCGAGCATTTCGAGGCTCGCGCCGCCGCCAGTGGAAACGTGCGAGACCTTGTCGGCATAGCCGAGCTTCTGGATCGCCGCGGCGCTGTCGCCGCCGCCGATGATAGAGATCGCGCCGGAACCGGCGATCGCGTCGGCAACCGCGCGCGTGCCAGCGTCAAACGGCGGCATTTCGGAAACGCCCATCGGACCGTTCCAAACAACCGTCTTGGCGTCCTTGACAATCTCAGCATACTTCTTGGAGGTTTCGGGCCCGATATCGAGACCTTCGTAATCGTCAGGAATCTGCCCAGAGGCGACGACGACCTTGTTGCAGTCAGCCGAAAACGCGTCGCCGCAGTGAACGTCAACGGGGAGGACAAGCTTGTCGCCGCCTTCGGCGATCAGTTCTTTCGCGAGATCGACCTTGTCGGGCTCGACGAGACTCTTGCCAACCTTACCGCCAGTGGCAAGGGAGAAGGTGTACGCCATCGCGCCGCCAATGAGGACCTTGTCGCAAATACCGAGCAGGTTCTTGATAACCATGATCTTGTCGGAAACCTTGGCGCCGCCGAGAATCGCAACGAACGGTCGCTGAGGATTACTGATCGCGTCGGTCAGGTACTTGATCTCCTTTTCAACGAGGAAACCGCAAACGCGAGGCTTGCCTTCCATCAATTTTGGAACGGCGACCATAGAGGCGTCGGTACGGTGGCAGGTGCCGAAAGCGTCGTTGACATAAACGTCGGCGAACGAGGCAAGCTTGGCGGCGAAATCTTCCAGTCCCTTCTTCTCGCCGGGCTGGAAACGGAGATTTTCAAGAACAACGACAGAACCGTCGGTGAGCGCGGCCACTTTGGCGACGGCGTCTTCGCCCACGGTGTCGGTAGCAAATTCAACCTTCGTTCCCGGAAGGAGTTCAGCAAGACGTTCAGCCGCCGGTTTGAGCGTGAATTTTGGATCAGGAGCGTCCTTAGGACGTCCGAGATGACTCATAAGGATCAGCTTGCCGCCGCGTTCAAGGACAGACTTGATCGTCGGCAACGCCATACGAATACGGCGGTCGTCGGTGATCTTACCGTTTTCATCAAGCGGAACGTTGAAATCGACGCGAACCAGAACCTTCTTGCCGGCCACGTCAACGCTAGCGATGGTTTTCTTCGCCATAGGAAGACCTTCCTTTTATTAGTAACTTAACGAGCCAGGTCGCGACCAGACAAAAGCGTCCGGCTCCGCAAAACCTTGGAGAAATTCTCTAAATTTCCCTCTGTTTTTATCAGACTTAATCTGTTAAAACAAGCGTCAGAGAGATATAATACCATTCTACTATTCGTCGACGCTCTGTAAAGGGGCGCGCGAAAGCCTCTGGCTTAGCGCTTCCCTCCACGCAAGCGAGGCGTTTTTCCAACCAGACGTCTCCTAACGTAGAAACGCTGGTCAGACAGGAGCGAAACTCTTTCTGATTTCAGCCGAAGTCCGGTTTGTTCAAGAACACAAACTTTCGCCTCTAACTCGAGGCCAGGTTTACAGTCATAGAAACAGAATTCAACGAAATGCATTCCTTTACAGAAGATATACGCAAAAACGTTCTTCCCTCGCACGGTCTTCTGATTCTACTTGTTTGTCTGGGTCTCCTTCTTGCGTGTCGTACGGCTTTCACTCAGGAAGGAGGCGGACTTGATCTTAGCGTTCTCAACGGAAACGACGGTCCTGCCGCCACGCCGTCCGTTTCTCCAGAGAATATCGAGGAAGAGCCTGTAGCCGGCGAGTCTTCCGTAAGTTCGCCGTCCTCAGAGCGAACAAAGTTCCTCGACCTGATCATGGCCAGCGGTTGGATTGGCGTCATTCTCCTCGTCGCTTCCGTCGTCGCCATGACGCTGACAATCCGCCTGTGCTTTCTGCTCCGTCGTTCTGCTTTCATTCCGCCAGAGCTCCTGCGGTCGTCCTCAGACGCCCTGTCTCAGGGCGACGTCCAACGCGCCGTCAAACTCGCTTCCGCCTCTGATTCCTTCTTCGGTCAGATTCTGACCGCAGGCCTTCGAGAGACTGACATGGGGTGGCCCGCGGTCGAAAAAGCAACCGAGGACGCCGTCGCCTCTCTCACGGCAAAGCTTTATCGACGCGCCGAACCCCTTTCCGTCATTGGAAACGTAGCTCCTATGCTCGGCTTGCTCGGCACCGTTATGGGGATGGTTTCGACCTTTGGCGAGCTGGCGGTTGCAGACGCTTCGGGACGCAATCTTGCGAACGGAATCTATTTCGCGCTCGTTACGACCGTCGCGGGTTTGATTGTTGCAATTCCAGTTTTAGTCGCACACTCGCTCGTCAACGGTCGAATCGCGTCTCTGGCGTCAGAGGCAGCAGGCGCGATCGACCGGACCCTCGAACCTGTTAAAAGGGGATTGGCAACCTCGCGTCCCTCTGAACCCATACGCCGTTCCACGCCTTACGAAGCGTCCGACCTTTCAAAGGAAAACACTCTCGGTCGTCCCGTCCGCGGTTTACAGGAAATACCTGAAAAAACGGAAAAACCTTTGTCGCCATCGTCCGACAGCGTCAAATCTTCCTCAACGGGAAGGCCGTCTCTCTCTTTGAAAAACAGACGTTCCGACGGAGAATAACCGGGAACGACGCGAGGCGCGCTTGCGTCTCAAACTTGAGGAGGGTTTTCTTCGCCTCATCGAGTTCGTCCTTCTTCCTTTCGGGAGCCAATGACCAACAGACTCCGGCAAGAGTCGATAGCCGGTTAACATTCAAGAAACTGCCCAATGTCCAAATCCTTCAACGTACCTCGCCTTGGCCTCGGTTTCTCCGAGGAACAAAGAGCGGCGCTGCAACGAGCCAATCGGCTCAAGCAGGAGCTGTACGCGCAGCAGAAGAAGATCCAGTTCTCTAATCTCCTTGAGAGATCCGGACGGGACGTTGAGTCTTATGTCGAATCCCAAAACAACGTGTTTATCTCGTCTGGTCGCGCCGACGACGAAGTCGGCGATTCGGACGTTCCCTCCGTGAAAGAACACTCTCCCGTCGTGGATAAGGCAATGAACGAGGCGACGTCTCCATCGTTTGACAGCGTCGACGCCAGCGACGATCGCGACGGAGTCGACTTCTTCCTCGATCACGCCTTCCGCTCCAAAACAGACGGTTTTTCCGGACGCCCTGCGTCGATGGACGACATTGTCGCCTTTGATCCTGTCGCGCCAGAGTCTGAGACGCTCCGCGAGCATCTGACCAGTCAACTGCGCCTCGACGGCAAATTCTCCAACCTTGACGCTCAACTCAGGCGCAAGTGTCTCAAAATCGTCGACGCGCTTGACGTCAACGGGTATCTCAAGGTTGACGCTCCCTCGTTCTTGCCAGAGGTACTTCCTCATAACTCCATCGCCTATCCGGAAGAAGACGTCCATTCCCTTTTGGCTGTGGAGGAATTCGATCTGGCGTTTGATATCGATTCTACCCGCGAACAAAGAATCCGCGCTAAAAAGGCACTCGACGTATACTTCTCCAGCCAATCAACGCGAGAGTCGCGAATCAGCGCGCGAGCTGAATTCGACGCGATTGTCGGACGTCAAACGACTCGTGACGAACGTGAAAAAGCGAGAAAAATTCTTGACGCTATCGCCGTTCCTCAGATTGAAAGCGACCCTCTCAAAGCGCTCTTCTCTTCTGAGGAACGACCTCAAGCGGAGGAAGCGCTTAGAATTGTCCAAACGCTCGATCCGCCCGGAGTCGGCGCGCGCGACCTTCGGGAAAGCATGTTGCTCCGATTACGTCCCGACGCGAAATACGCAGAACAACTACGACGCCTTATTTCCAACTATTTCGATGATTTCATAAAGAAACATCTCGGCGCTCTGGCCAAAAAAAGCGGGATTTCTCAGGATGAATTGATGAAGATCTACGCTGCGCCCTTCCCTTTTTACCCGTCGCCGGGAGAGCTTTTTACCAGCGTAACGACGCCAACGCGCACAATCTTTCCTGAGATCATTGTCGAGGCGGACAAGAGAGGGCGATGGATCGCTCGACTTGACGAGACTCTCACGAACGTGGAGCTAGACCCTTATTATCAAAAAATGCTCCTTTCGAAACGAGTCGACAGAAACACCAGAAACTATCTCCGTCGCCAATATGTCGAAGCGCAGGCATTAATGGACGCCCTGAGAAATCGTAATTCGACGCTTCTTCGCGTTGCAAAAGCGGTCGTGGACTTCCAGGAAAAATTCTTTTCCGAACCAACGTCGACCCCCAAACCCTTAACGCAACAACAGATTGCCGACAAGTTAGGTCTCGATACCTCGACTGTTTCGAGAGCGTGCAACGATAAATGGCTTTCAACGCCACGAGGTTACGTCCCTTTCAAGGATTTCTTTCCCAAAGCGGTCACCGGCGAAGTTACCAGTTCAAACGTCGCTGATAAAATCCGAGCAATTGTCGATCAGGAATCGTCTGACTCGCCTTTAAGCGATGAAGAGATTGCCACAGAATTGATGAAACAGTTTAACGTGAAGGTTAGCCGCAAAACGGTCCAGGAACACAGAGATCAGCTACAGATTCCCAACAGTCGAATCAGAAAAAGAATAAAGTCCGCCCCCAAAT
>CACYBR010000077.1 GCA_902772705.1 uncultured Planctomycetota bacterium | reverse complement strand
TTCGCGCTTCGTTTCTTCCATTTCACGCTTCTGCGCGTATTCCTCGAGCGGATCGGGAAGGTCGTTGGCGTCGGCTCTGAGACTGAAGCGTCCCTTAGAACACGTAAAGAGCTTGGGATAAGCTTTGAGCGCCTCTTCGAGATTGTACTTGGGGATGAAGAAGTCGCGCGCAAGCGCATCGACCTTTACGCGGGACCGAGCGCCCCATCTACGCAGCAGCATGTGTGCGATTCGCGCTTTGGCAGGCGCGTCTGCTCCGTCCGGACCGAAATGGACGTCGTCGAAGACGAAGTCGGGAAATAGTTCCTGAAGCCTTTCTCGTAACGCGTCTTTATTAGCGATTCCTTCCGCTTGTAAGACGTCCCTGAGTCTCTCGCTCTTGAAAAGAGGCTCGTAATAGACGATCGAATGTCCTTCGTCGACGATTTTGAGGATCGTCTCTTTAAGGGTCGGGACAGGCTCTGGCTCCGGCTCCGGCTCCGGCTCCGGTTCTGGCTCTGGCTCTGGCTCTGGCTCTGGCTCCGCAGGCGCTCCGTCGGCGCGTTTTTCTTTTTCAGGGGCGAAATCTTCGGTTGTTTGCGAGTCTACCGGCAGATCGATCGTCTCTTCGGATCGCGATTCATTACGCACGGGGGCGGATTCGCACAGATTCGGCGTTTCCTGTGGGACGGCGACCGACGCGTCGCTGGTTTCCTCCGCGTCCAAGATCGTTTTTATGAGAGCGTCGGCGCGTTCGATGAGTTGTAGCGCGCGTCCTGTAAAAGATTTATCCGTCTTGTCGTCGCTTCTGAACGCGCGCAGGTTGTCGACAAGTCGCGTCAAATATTCCGCGTCATACCGTTCTTTATCCTCTTCCGCTTTGTCTATGGCGTTTTGGAGCGCGAGGAACGCAACGTTCGCTCTTCCGCGGAATAGAATACGCTCCAGTTCCGATTCGACGGAGATCTTCCATGCGCGTTTGATTTTGCTTTCGGGAATATAGAGTTCGTCGCAGAGACGATCGAAAAGCTCCTTTTTCTGCGCGCTGTCGAGCTTGCCCGGCGGGAATTGCGACGCGTTCCGTTCCAGCGCGGCGGAGATCGCAACGGCGGGCTGAAGGCCGGGCTCGGTCATGACGTCGTGCGAAAGCGCGGAGCACTCGTATCGTAGCCCGCGCGCCTGCAACGCGTCGCGAAGCTCTTCAAAGGAGCCGACGTTCGCGTCGCGGAGCATTTGCGCATGGCGCTGGGCGAAGACGTCGTAGTTGAGGATCGTACGATCGTGCGACATGACGTTGCAGACGAGCGCGACGAGCGCGTCGAGCGCCGGGTTCGCCGCAGGCATGGCGAGCCGCTTTTCTGTTTCAGTCGCACGGAATTCAGCGGCGCGCGCCTCTTCGATCGTTTCGGCAGAGACGTCAGGTTCTTCTACGAGAGTCTCTGCGGGGAGCAGCGCGCGGCGCGCCGCGCCTTCTCGGACGACGAGTCCAAGCGACCAGTAGTTTGGACGGTCGAGCCAGCCGGCGGCGAAGCACCATGTTCCAGCGTCGACGTTTTCTGGAAGCGACTTACGCGTTGCGACGTAATCTGCAAGCGCTTCGGGGAACGACTTGTCGTCGAGCAGGAGCGCGGCGGATTGCGATTCCATCGTCGCTTTTCTCACTCGGAATTCCGCCTGATAATGAGGAAAGTGGGCGAAAGAGACGAATTCAGAGAGGAGCTCGGGGGTCCAGAAGAGCATAGATCCAGAATCGTTGTTGAGCGCGTTTGCGATTCTTTTAACGGTCTCGGTTCTCGCGGGCGTTGATTTGAGAAGAGCGTTGATCTTAGCGCAAACCTTCGAACATCGAAGAGGATCAGCTTTGGCCCATTCAAGTTCAGGACTGACCTCTTTGGGGGCGTTGACGAAGGGCAGAGCGCGATTGGACTCGGCGGCTTTCTCCTTTCGTGAAGTCAGGATAAGTTCGCGACGCCTGTTTAGATCGCCGATAACGACGTCGATCCACTCGTATTCAGGCGCGTCGAGCCAACCCTCAGCCGCCAGCCATCCAAGGACGACCTCTCGACTAGGAAACAGTTTGATCGCCATGAATCTTTCGACGATGGCGTCGCTAAACGTATCGCTTCGAAGGGAGAGAACGCCGACGCCCTTGCTTGACCCCGACGCCTGAAGCGGACGAAACTGAGTTTGGGCAAGAGAACGTTGCGTCAGAGAAGCAAACTCATGGACAAGTTCTTCCGTCCATTCGTCGCTGGAATGGGGAAGCGTTCCCAGTTTTCGCGCAATCCTTCGGAACGAATCGACCATCCCCGATGATTTGCGAAGGATAGCGACAATCTGTTTGCAGATTTCGACGCGACGTTCCGGCTCGGCGTAAGCCCAGACGAGCGCGTCGCTCAAATTCTCCGGAAGGGGCGCGGGGAGTTCAACGACAGGTCGGGACGACGCTAACGGATTCTCTGTGGAATTTTCCCTTTCTTCGGCGGGTTCAGCGCCGTCGGAACTTACTGCCGGCGGCGCCGTATGGACGAGCTCATGAGCGGACGGCGTCGACACGGCGTGGGGCAAAATAGAGTCAGTTTCCGCTTCTTTTGGCGCCTCCGTCGTGTCCGCGATGGTTTTCGGCATAACGTTCGGGTAGACCGTCCGTTGGAGAAGGACGCCGGCCTGAGCGAGTACGGCGCGTAGCCTTGCGCCGGACATAGCGCCGACGGCGCCCCCTGTCTGCAAGTCAAGCTCACGACGACACAGCGCGATCGCCGTCTCGTCCTCGAGGGACAGACCTTCGGGGAAGCGAGCGCGCAGCAGCGACTCGGCGGCGTTGATCAGCGTGGTCTTGTCGAACATGGCTTGCGTTTTGACAATGGAGGGGGGCGAAACGAGGGAAGCGCGCGTAGCGAGCGTGCGAACGTTGGACGGATGGTTGGCTTATTCGGCGTCGTCGAGGAGGATTTCCATGCCGACGCGTTTGACGTTGTGGACGAGCTCTTTAAGGTAACGTTTAAGCGTTTCGAGCTCCATGGAGTCGATCTTTTCCTTAACCTTTTCCTCGCCGCCCGCGTCGTACTCGCGTTCTGCGAGCTCACGGAGCGTCTTGTCGACGTCGGGATATCTTATCCAGTCGTAAACGTCGCACGGAAGCGCGTCGAGCGTTTCCAGGACACGCTCGCGACCATTCCTGCTCGTCTTTGGCGCCGGTTTTTCCCTTCAGTATCAGACGAGTTTATCGCGAAGTTTGTCCTTCTTGAGCTTTTCCACCGTGTCCTTGACGAGCGCGTTGCAGGCGCTATGCGTTTTGGGGAACATCCCGACGGTAAGACTTGTAACGCAGTCGTCGTCGGAGAGTCCCTGAAGCCACGGAGCGTACTCGTCGCGGAAAAGCGTAATCTGGCCGTTAAAGATTCCGGCAAACATTTCGAATTTTTTGTCGAATTCTTTCTCCGCAGAAGGGTGCGGGTCGACCAGTACTTCCTGCCCCATACAGATCCTGCGAAGGGCGTCCATGAAACAAGGCTCCATGTCGACGAGTGTCTCGTAGGAGAAGTGAATTCGTCGATGCACGAACAATATTTTTCGCCAAAGTCGAAATAGGTGCTGTAGTTATTTGGAAAAGCCATAATCGTTCTTGGTCGGGAGGCAGGAATAAAAAAGGAGACGGACGCGGCAGGTTCAGAACAAAGCCAGCACGTCGGCGGGCTTCTTGTATTCGCGCAAAACGATCTTATCAAGATCGTGCGTAAAGGAAGCGTAGATGAAGTCGCTGTATTTGCCTGAAAGACCGTTGAGAATAGGAATCATTTCTTTTTCTTCCAGTCCAAATATCTGCGTTGGACTGATTCCCTCTCTGACGACATTATTGTCCAGCAGTGACGTCAGACTAAAATCCTTACAATTACCGTTTTTTTCTGCAAATATGTATAATGCGTAAAGAACGACTCGATAGTCTGTAATAACACATCTGGTTCGTTGGTAGTGATTTTCTTTACCTTCTTTAAAGTATTTGCACCAATGCAATTCTGTGCCAAACTGGTTAACTGAGAATCGTCTGAGGGCGCCGCCGAGACAATCGGCAATTCCCTTTATCTTTTTGAGTATCTTTTCAAGCTCCTCTTCGGATAGCTTATTACGCTCCTCCTCGGGTAAAAGATCGTTTTGGAGTAACTTATGAAGATCGGATTGTTTGTAAGGCGTGTCAACTTTAAGATTTTCAGTGTACCAGCGAAATTGAGGACTCGTAGAGACTAGATTAACAAGTAGTATTCCCAAAAAGCGCTGGAATCCCATCCAATGGTTTTGCCTAATGAAAACAGCTTTGTATGGGCGGCTTTTTCGTCAATCAGACCAGCCCCTTTGATAAACCTTTTGAAACAACGACGTTGATTTTCTGAAAGAGTGTTATTATCCTTGAAGTCGAATCCTTTATTATTGAAGAATTCAGACAACCAATTTGGTTTTGGCGCATTGTTACCATAACAATTTAATGAAGGTTTGGGTTTTCCCATACTGGTTTCTCCTTTCGTTAGGAATGACTAAGGATTTATAAATACAACAACAGTTTGGAAGTACAAACATTCA
>CACYBR010000076.1 GCA_902772705.1 uncultured Planctomycetota bacterium | reverse complement strand
CCTATTTTTCGGCGTTTTGTCGATCTCGTAACCACTCGCGAACCGTCGTGCGAGATACGCGACGACGCGTCGTTCCAACGCGCTTTACCGGCTCAGGAAAACGACGTCGTCATGGCGTCGTCCGGCGATCGCGTCGACCCTGCCGTCACGGTCGAAATGATTGTCGCCCCGTACTATACTGGCGCCAATCTGAACAATCCGTTAGAATCATACGTTATCGGAGGCGGTGAAAACGTCGTGTCTTGACCCCTCCTGTCCATTAACCGGCGACGTTTCCGCGTCCCCCAGTCTCCTTGCCTTCATGCTTCCTGCCGTTATCGCGCTTGTTATCGTGCCCTTTGTCGTGAGTTGGGCGACTTGTCTCTTAGTTAAGCGCTATGGACCGACAATCGGTCTGATCGACAAACCCGGGTACCGCAAGATTCACTCCACGCCTATCCCAACAGGAGGCGGACTCGGTATTTGGGCAGGCGTCACCCTTCCCCTGCTCGCGCTCTCCATTGTGACGCTGGGGCTCGGAGGCCTCGACGAGACGGGAGCCGTTTCCACAGAAACCTCGACAGTCTGGGGCGTTCCTCTTTCGGCTTGTCCCGAAATTCTGGCAACGCACATTGGAGGAATCGCGTCGCGGCTTCCCCAACTCTGGACGCTTTTGGCGCTCGGAACCATTCTTACCGTTCTGGGAACGCTTGACGATCGATTTTCGCTCCCATGGCAGCTCCGGCTTGGCGTTGAATTTCTGGTCGCAATCGGGGCAGTCACGTGCGGGTGGCGCGCAACCTTCTTTTTGGACATGCCGATTCTGACCTCAATCCTGAGCGTATTCTGGATCGTCGGACTCGTCAACTCGTTCAATATGCTCGATAATATGGACGCGCTTTCGGGCGGCGTCGCGACGATCTGTTCGCTGTTCCTCGCCGCCGTAGCGTTTTGTTTTGCGCCCAATCCTGAGTCGGGCGAGCCACAGCTTTTCCTTGCAGCCTTCCTGATTTTGACAGCCAGCGCCATCTGCGGCTTTCTTAAGCTCAATAAGCCGCCTGCCAGAATGTTCATGGGGGACGGCGGCGCGTACTTTATCGGCTTTCTTCTGGCGACGACGACGCTGTCGATTACGTTTGTCGGCGAATCGGCGCCCAAAAGCGCGATCTTTGTTCCGCTTGTCATTCTGGCTGTCCCGCTCTATGACACAATTAGCGTCGTCACAATTCGTCTTATTCACGGGGCAAGCCCTTTCGTCGGCGATAAGAACCATTATTCTCATCGTCTTGTCGCGCTCGGATTGACGCGAACTCAGGCGGTCGCAACGATCTACCTTACAACGGCGATTTGCGCGACAGGCGCGTTCTTCCTGTATCAGGTCAACTTCGTCACAGCAATTATCGTCCTGGTTCAAACGGGGCTTATTCTTTCGCTCGTGGCGATTCTGGAATTCGCCGCGCGAAGAACAATTCGTGAGACAGAACAACAACTATCGAAACTCGAAAAGGAAGAACAGACGCCGGGAGACGAGAAATCCGGAAGCGGCAAAGATAAAGAAGCTGGACAACGTTGATAATCTGGCAAAAATAGTCGGTTTTATAAATTTTGCGCTGAAAGTTCCGGCGCCCCCTTGTCTGTGCAGAAAACTTTATTAAAATATGCCAACTAAGCGTTCGTGAAATACGTCGCGAAGGGCAGAGCTCGCCTGACGCGTCGTGGACGTGCCGTGGGCGGATCGCCGTTTGGCGCTTTACGTCCGTCGTTTTGTGACGCCGAACGTCAGGTCGATTCGAGCGATCGGGCAGCCGCGTTAGTTTGGAGTAGTACTATGACCATCGATAAAAGCTTAAAGATTAAGAAGGGCGTCTCTCGTTCGAGAAACGTCCTGACGAGAGTCGAAAGAATCGAGAAGCTTCAGTCTCAGGATCGCTGGACTGACGAAACTTCTCCCTTTAGCCTTCCGAAGATCCGTGTTTATAAGGTCGTTCTGAAGAAGAAGAAGAAGGCGAAGACGGAAGACGCTGCTGAAAGCAAGTGAGCTTCGTTCCGCTCTTGATACGAAAAATTAGGTCGTACGATTCGCGTCGTACGACCTTTTTTGTTTCGAGGTCAATTCGTCTCAGCTCCGCGCTACTGGTATTGTTACGGTCCCCATGCGCGTAAAACGCGACTCCGTCGATTCTCTCGACCTCTTTTTTGTCGCCGCATACCGTTACGCCCAGCCGTCCCCTCGTTCACGGTCGACCGACGGAAAACGCAAGTCGTTGGCAACGGCAATGGCGTCGAAACTCCCACGAACCATGCGAGATATCCGCGTCAACGCGTTTTCCTCGTCTTCGTCGTGACGTGGAGGACCGAAAACCAGACGAACGACCTTACTCCGTCCATCGAATCCGACCGCGCGCGGCAACTTAAAGTTCTCCGAGACTTTTTAACTTGACTGTGTTCTTGTCAGAGATTGGCGTCGCGTCCCCTTTTCGCCGCCTCTAATATGGGGCGAAGCTTTTCTTCAAGTTTAGCGACGTTCGCTTTCTTGAAATCGCATTCCCAAATTCTAACGACCTCGTATCCGAGTTTCGTCAAACGTTCCGTCACGGCACGATCACGGTTACGATTGCGCTCGATCTTCACGCGCCAGTATTCCGCATGATCCTTCGGCTTCGTATTACGACAGTCGTGCCCGTGCCAGAAACAGCCGTCGACAAAGACTGCAATACGAAACTTCGGAAAAACAAAGTCAGGACGGCCAAATAGTTTGACCTTTCGTCGCCAGCCGACAAGGTTCCGGCGCCGAAATTCTTCAATCAATCTCAACTCCGTCGACTTGTTGCGATCCGACTTCACTTTCTTCATGATCTCCGAGCGTTCCGACGCCTTAAACACGTCAGATTTCGTCGGAGAATCATCCCCCTTGGGAAGCGAGGGCAGCTTTGGCAACGTTACGCGTCTTTTAGCCATGAGAAAAACGTCAGCGAACCTCAAAAACCAGCGGCAGGAAACGTTCGAGAGCGCGCTCTATCAGGTTAACAGGAGCGGCGTTTCCAACCTGCTTACGCAACTGCGTATACGATACGACGATTTTAAAATCGTCCGGAAACCCCTGTAGCCGCAAAAGCTCCAATGGCGTAAAGCGACGCTCTCCGTTTACGAGCAGATAATTGTAACTCGCTCCGGCGCGCAGCGCGCAACTGTAGGGATACGAAGAGACATATCCCGACTTATTCTCGTGCCAGACCGATGGGTAAAATTGCGATTGATGCGCCTTCTTACGACTCTTAACAATCTCGGGCGAGGCGTAGTACTTCTTCGGAACCTCGCGTTCCGGTTCGAGAACGTCCGCAAGGGACAGCGCGCGAGACGTTTTCTTCGGCCATTCCATGTCGAAAGGCGCCGTCGAACCAACGACAACGACTCGTTCACGTTTCTGCGGAAGCCCGAAATCCAACGCGTTGAGAACACGCCAGTCGACATAGTACCCCAATTCGTCCTGAAGAACGCGCAGAATGATCTCAAACGTACGTCCCCCGTCATGCGTCGTCAGTTGGCGAACGTTCTCAAGGACAAACGCTCGGGGACGCTTATCGCGCAAGATGCGCGCGATCTGAAAAAAGAGCGACCCCTTTGTCTCGTCGGCAAAACCTTTACGTAACCCAATGATCGAAAAGGTCTGACAGGGGAAGCCCGCAAACAAAAGATCAAAATCCGGAATCTTATCCGACGGCAGCTTTTCCACGTCGCCATACGGGACGTCGCCAAAGTTCGCGGCGTAGCTCTGTTGAGCGTGAGGGTCGACGTCGCAGCTCAGAACGCACTCTCCTTCGCGTCGCATACTCGCAAAAACGTTGTTTGCGGCGTAACGAAAGCCTCCAATTCCACAAAAGAGGTCAAAGAAACGAATCGGACCGTCGGCGGTAGGATCGACCAGCTCGGGCGGATTCGCCGCCAGTCCTTCAGTTTTCGCCGTCTTGGAATCGTACGAAGAAATCGTCTGGCTTCTGGTCGGCGCGTAGACATGACGTCCCTTGCACGAGCCGGAGCCCCCCGAAACGTTGCAATCAGGCCTCCAAAAGAGCGGTTCGCCCTCTGTCGCCGAAAGTTCGTCAATCGTCACGCGCGGAGCATACGCGTCGACGCGAGGGACGTTCTGCGGTTCATGTTCGGCGTCAGGCTCGTCCGTCTTTTTGCGCCGAGCTCTTTTTCCCGGCGTCTCAACAGCCGCTCGAGCCTTTTCACGATCCTGTCGCGACTTACGCGTGCTCTTTTGAGACGTAGCTTCACTAACGGCCGTCTGAGCGTTCTCGTCCCCTATTCCGTCGGTTACGCTTTCAACGACTTCTGTTTCAACCGAATTGGAAACCGGGGTTTCAGCGAGCTTATTCTCGGAATTTCCCGAACGTTCAGCGTCATCGCTCACCCCAACCTGACAACGCGCGTCGAACAGCTCTTCAACAGTCGAACCGAGCGCTCTTGCCAGCTTTAGAGCAACGTCGACGGTCACGACGCAACCGTCCTGTTCCAACGCGGCAAGAAGACGAGGCGAGGAATCAACGCGTTTCGCAAGTTCTTCCAGAGTGAGCGAACGCGCCTCTCGCAATTCCTGAACGCGATTGAGCATGACCAAAATCTCTCCTGTTGCGCCGACGTTTTAAGGACGTTAGTTGACAAGCGCCCCTGCTTCCAACACAAAACCACGAATTGTGTATTTTACCTGATTATACATCAAAGATTCCATAAGTCGACAAGAGCGCACGGAACGTTGTCACGTTTTAACCGCGGTTCGCTCATGAATCCGCTCGAGCAGCGTTGAGTCGCAACTCGTCGACTTTAGTCTGGAGTTCTTCCGTCAACGGCCCGATTCCTTTGCGCAGTTCAGGCTGCCAGTTCGTCATTCCTCTGCCTTCGCACTTCTCAATGAGCCTGAGCGCGCGCCGCGCGACCTCCAACGCCTGTTCATACCGATTATGGCGCGCCTCGATCTTTGCCAGAAGAATCAGCAGTTCGGCATAGATGGTACGAAATTGAAAATCGTGGTTGGCAAATCCCTCGCGGCATATCCGAAACGCAACGTTCATAAGCTTTTCTGCACGTCTAAGATCGTATGGTCGTCCTCGCTCGAATCTCGCCATCGCTTCAATCTTCAACGAGTCCAGTCGCATCAAAACGCGATTCCGGTCGACCTCGTCGTCTCCCGCAAAACTTTTACGATTCAGATTCGACGCGACCTTGATTGTCGACGTCCACGCTTTATGACGAAGTAAAAAATCGGCCCAGTAGTACAGCGCCATAAACTCGCAATAACTTCTTGGCGCAAAGGAACGTCTGATATCCTTCACAATCCGTTCAACGCGCCTCTTAAGGCGGGATAAACCGGTTGTCTGAAAGTTCATAAATTCAGAAAAAATCAGGGAAATGAAGTATTCTTCTCCCCATTTCTGAAAGTTCTGCGAGATAATCGTCGACTCGTCTTCCGTCGTCTTTCTTTTCTTCGAGAAAAACGACGTCTTAGGGCGTTTCTCAAGGGAAAAGCCAATGAACTCATGCAACGTTTTAATTCTGGTGGGAACGTTCCGGATCGCTTCCGGATCAGAAGCGGGTTCGTCGTCGAAAATGAAGCAATGTGCCTGAAGAATATCCAGCATAAGACTCACACGCCGGAGTCCCTCGCGCGCGTTTTCGTCAAGCGCGTCCTCCCCCTCGCGCTCCAGCAACCGCTTGCACGTCGACGACAACGATCTGGTCGCTCTGACCATGTCCTTAATAAGACTGTAACGCCCATAAAAGGCAATCACGGCCATTTGAGCATGATATAATTCAAAGGGAAGCGCGTCCTTACCGCTGTTTGAAAGATAATCAAGCGTTTTCTCCGCCTTTTCGTAGAAACGCTTCGCCATGAAGAAACATTTTCTCTCACTGTCGTAATACGTAGCGGCGCGCATAAAAACGATCCACGCGGACGTCAGCGACTGGATAACCGACTCGTCCATATCGAGGTCTTCGTTTTGGAACGTCTCAAGGTTCGCCTCAAATGATTCTTCATATTGACGCAACAGTCTTCGTGCGCATCGAACGTCCTTCATATCGTTTGACGCAAAGAAAAGCTCAAGCAGCTTCGCAGTTTCTTCAGCGCATTCTGCGTTAAAAAAGTCCTTTCTGATCCCCAGACCAAAAGCGTCGGCCGCTTCGCGCAGAAATTCTGACTCCTCCTGTTTATTGCCCTCTTCTGAAGCAATAAACGCCAAACGCATATACGTTTTGCCCATGAAAGAATCAGGGAGAAGCTCCATGGCGGACTTTTCATACAGCTCGGTTATTCTGGACAACAATTCTCGCGCATACCGTATGTCCTGCGGCGGCTCCATTACGGAATCCGCGATAATACTACAGAACAGCATAAGGACGTTGGCGGTAAACGAACTGTCTTTGGCGGCAATCTCCATCGTGGTTAATTGTTCCGAAACAATCGTTTTCGCTTCGTCGTTACGCCCACGCGCCGTAAGCCAGTCATAATAGTGCTTAATCAGGATAAAGCGCTGAAAATAACGCCACAGTTCGTCTCTGACGCCTTTCCTGTCACAGAAAAGCGCGGCTTCAAACGTTTGCTCCAACAGCGCGGCGCGTTCGCGCGCGAGCTGACCAAAATCGTCGCGCCCTGCGATATTGTCGCTCTCTCTATCGTCGCTATGAGCTGATTCGTCGTCAGGAACAAAGTCCGCGTCATCGTCAAACGCCTCGCCGGCGGCGTCAGAATACGATTCCTTCGAACCATCCTCCGAGCGAACGCCGCTCCTGCGAAGCCATATGGCTGCCTCGTTTTCATCCTTCAAAGCAAGGTATGGATTGACGGCTATGTGAAGCTCCGTATCCTTTCCGAAAAAAAGGCGTTCCAAGGCTATCAACAGTAATTGTTCAATGAAGAACGCGCCGTTCCAGAACAGATCGTCTGGATTCTCGTCATCGACGTTCTCAACAAACGAGTCAAAGGCGTCAAACTCGTCCTGGTATTCCCAATCATAAGAGGGCGTGTCAACGTCGGCAGCCACGCTCGTTTTTTCGTCGGCGCCATTGAACAGAAAATGAAAGTCCTTGTCTTTTCTGGCGGCGTTCTTCTCAATAACGCGCGCGGCAACCGAAAGCTCCGCGACCGCAAGCCGCGGCTCGCCGTGCTTCCAATACAGCCGGTTGAGCATATTAAGAGCGACTACCAGAAGCTTCATCCGTGAGAAATTGCCTGATTCTATCTGACGTTCGACAGAACGCACGCATTTCTGAAGATCAAACCACTGCAACAACCTGTTAGGCGTCGTCGAAAGCTTCTCCTTTACGAAAGTCGCGCGCGCCTCATAAAACTCCTCGAGCGTAAAGCTTTCCGGCGTCGTGGCGTCGCCCTGGGCATGGATTGCGACAAGTTCCGGACCAACTCCGACAAGTTTATCATGTCCTCCGTCGACCGACTCACGAGGGATAAATCGCTCGTACTCCGAATTCCACGGATGGGTTTCCACAAAGCGCACTCGATTCATGGAGATATTGAGGAGCGAAACGTCAAGTTCATTCAGAATAAAGGCGTTGCGTCTGATTTCAGACTCCGAATCGTCTACGCCCCAACCGCTCTCCAGGAATTTACGACGCAGGATCTGGATGTACTTCGTCCAGAATCGCGCCAACCTGAAAAACAGAACCGGTTGGTCTTCCCTTTCAGCACAGCGCAACGTCACATAAACGAGCTTATTAAGCGAATGCAAGACCGCCCATGATCCCGATTCAATCTCGGCCATGAAGAAACGAAAGGCCGTCGTGATCGCGACGCGTGATCTCTGTATGTCGTTCCTGATCCAAAGAACGCTGGAATAACGCCAAAGGAATTCAATGTAGAAATCCTTAATCATCGGAAGAGATTCATTTTCGGAAAGCAGATCCGTCTCCGTAAAGAGGGCGTCGACCCGGTCGAAATCGGAAAGCGTTTTCTCCAGATCATGTTGCAAAATATAGTGGTAGGAACCCCGCTGATAAAGAGCCTTTGCCAGTAGAAAACGACGGCGAACGTCGTCTCGTTGTTCCTCCGCGTCGTTCCCTTCTTCAAGCATACTGACGGCGGCGTCCGTCATTCCCAAAGCGTCGTCAAATCGTTTTTCATTCGCGTTAACGATGTGCATATGCAGCAACAACTCGGCGTAAAGAGGGGCGATCGAACGACGTTCACGAACGGTAAGCTTTCCGACAATCCGGTCGACAAGAGAATGCATTCTTGTCGCGACGTCCCACTGGTCGTCCATCGCGGCCATATCGTAAACGAAGGCAAAAATCGCAACGATCGCAGGGCCCGGATTGAGGTCGTCGTCCTTCTCGATCGCCATCAAAAGATAGCGCAGCGCGTTAAGCGTGTCACGACGCGACAACTCCGGTTTACGCCGAACAAGGTACATACCCGCGCGGCTACGCAGAATATGAACGAGCTGCATATACGCAAAAACACGGCGCCTAAAGGGAACGTCCAGCTGAAGACTCGACAGAAGAATCGATTCGGCGCGATCCATAAGCGCAAAGGCTGAATCAACGTCGTTGTTCTTAAAGCACGTGTCTGACTGAATCCGCAGGAGTTGCGCCAGTCCGGAAAAATACTTGACAGGATCGTACGAGAAAAGGCGTTCCTCCGCCGCGATCGCGTCGCGCATGACGGCGAGCGCTTCCTTAAAACGTCCGACGGCTCGAAGCGTCAGGCTGAGTTGACACAGAACGTTCGCCTTTTGCGCAAGAAAAACTCTTTTCGTGCGGAATTCGTCAAAGATATCCGCCGCCTCGCGATACGCGGCGATCGCCTTATCCACGTCCCCTGCCATCCGATAGGCTTCCGCCTCAGAAACAAGCACAAAACCGAGCGACGGAAAATTCGACTCTGAATCGTCAAAGGAATCTTCCGCCGGCTTGAAATACGCGCGCGCCTTTTGAAACGATGAAAGCGCCGCGGCGCTTGAGCCTGACGCCAAAAGCCGCTGACCATGAAGCAACCATGCTCGTGCCAAAAGAGCGCGCGACGCGGATGAATCCGACTTCTGTCGCCATTCTCGAATACGGTTCAGCGCGCCCGTCACGAGCTCAAAAGGAGGCTTCAAGTTGTTGCGCATATAGAACACGGGTCGTTGAAGAGCAATCTGGCACTCAGCTTCGTCATAATCCTCTTCTTCAAAGGACGACTTCGACGCGTCAAGCAGCGCCTGCGCCTCGTCGAGCGTCTTGAAAAAACGCTCCTTATCCTCCGCACGCGCGTCTGAAACCGATTCGACCAGCGTCTGGACGAGCTCAAGCCGGCAAGATTCGTCGCCGTCCTGCAATCGTTCTCTGAGGTTCGCGATTCTCTCTTCTATCGGAGCAGAGTCGTCGTTGTCCTGATAATCGTCGTCGTCCTTGTCGAACGAATCAAAAGAGTCGTCGCCGGACGCTCCAACGTCATCGTCGCTTCCAGAGGCCTGAGATTCCTGAAGGGAGTCGTCGTTGGCGCGGCGCCAGCGCGGAGGTTCGTCTTCAGACCTTTTACGGGGCTGTTCTCCGTCTTCGGATTCGTAAACGTCCCGGGGATAGTTACGATTTTTAAAGAACGTGCCGGAAAAGTTCGAGCGTCCGTTGGGATCAGGCTCTTCCTTCTGAGAATCGTCGTCCAGCAACTCCTCGTCGTCGTCTGAAGCAAAAAGCTCTTCTTCGTCGTCGGCGTCGTCAAAGAAGGTTTCAACTTCGTCGAGCCATCCTCCGAAGCCGTTTCCGTCCTCGTCTGGATCGTCTCTCTTTTCTCCGTTTTCAGGCTCCTCGCATCGACGAGAAAGACAACGATCTATATCGTTAAAATAAGCTTCGACTGTCGACAGAAAATCAGGATCCGACTTCTCAGAATCTCCTCCTCCCGAATCGGAATCGTCGTTCTGCAAAACCGCTCCGACAACCAGAAAAAGGAAGAGACAAAACAAGGAAATCATAACGCCGCCAGATCCCGCAATTGTCAGTTCGATCGTTCCGTACATATATGTAAAAACCTTCTTTCGAAGATGAGAAGTATGCGATTCGTATAGGAGTCAGAAGCCAATAGACTCGACAACGTCATTGAATCGTCCCGCAACGCAAAGCGTCCGTAAACGTTTGATAAAATTCCTTTGCTCCGCCGTCCACAGAAGGGGTCTGCCGCGTCTGAGCGAGTCGGCGACGCCTCGTCTGGTCAGAACTGTCGCATGAAAAATCGCCGAAAGCAATTCTTCAAGCCCCAATCTTTCTCTCGCGCTGACGCGTATCATTCCATCGGAATTCCGGGCGCGCCATCCCCGAGTGAATAAATTCGCCTCAAGATCGCTCTTATTGAGGACCTCCAGCGTCATGCGACAACTGTTTGACGGATTCTCAGAACTGAATTGCTGAAAAATTTTCTCCTGTTCGTTCCGATCTAACGTGGGATCATAAACTCGAACAACAACGTCGGCTCTGTCGGCCAGTTCGGCGGCAAGCGCAATCCCGGCTCTTTCAATCGGATCGTCGGTCTCACGTAATCCCGCCGCGTCGACAAGCTGGTAGCTCCAGCCGCCGAAAACGAATGGAACGCCGACAAGATCGCGCGTCGTGCCAGAGATTGGGGACGTCACGACGCGTTCGTCCCCCAAAATCGCGTTGAGAAGACTGCTTTTCCCTACGTTAGGCGCGCCTGTCAACGCTACCACAAACGGCTCTGTCAAATATCGCCCCAACGCGTCGTCCAAAAGCTCGTCTATTGTCGAAACAAGCGCGGTTCCATCTCCCCACTGCGCCTTCTCTCTGAACGCGGCGAACCAATCGCGCCACGCGTCATGCTGATCGCACGCGTGCTTCGCGGCTTCCTCCGAGAGCGTCTGGACGATCAATTCCTCCGAAGCGGCAAAGAACAACTCGTCGACCACGCCGGTGAAAAGACTGGAACGTCCCGAAACCTTCCTTTCCACCCTCCGTTCCCATTCCGTCGAGGATATCCGTATCGCCCCGTTAGACTCGAAAAAATCAACTATGCGAGACGTCGCAAGATCGCCGCCATGGCAATCGATTTCAAAGGAATCGGGCGTTCTGCGATACAGGACGACTTCGTCGGCAACCCCGTCGGGACCGTCAAAATGAAACAGACCAAAAAAAGGACGTTCCGCCGTCTCGGAAGACCACTTTTGCTCGTCAGCCGTCGCGGGAACGCCATTGGCGTCAGTCCATCGCGAACACAGGAGCTCCCATGCGGTTCCGCCCGAAACGCCGACAACGGAGACGGCTGCGCCGCCGACTGGCGTCAGACGCGAAACATACGTCGTACTCGTCGCCAAACCTCCGTCACGTTCAAATGCGCCTTGATTCGACGTCGTCAAATCTTTTCCTCCTGCTCGGAACGCTCTTCTGCGGAAGTTTCTGTTTTCTTTTCGGTCATTGACGCTTGTTGCGCGTCAAACGTCGGGGCGCCCTTGCCGTCCTTAAGAATCTTGCGAAGTTTACGAGGAGCGGAGCCCTTAAGGTTGAGCGCGCACGCGTCAAACGGCGTGCCGTCCACGCTTCGACGAAGCAGGACATAAATCGCGGAGCCGTATACAATCGCGGCGGCATACGCGTACGCGACTGGGATATTCGCCAGCGCCATGCCCCAGAAACGAACCCAGCCAGGCGTCTGCATGTCAAAGCAGTTCGCATAAAAGAGAAACGCGGGCAACGTAACGAACGTAATCACGAAGGAACCAACGACAATGAGAATCTGCGCGACAAAGGCGTAAATCGCCCCAATAAGCGATCGTTGGACAATGTAAGAAACGCTTCTGGAAATCGCGTCAAATCCGTCGCAGTTCTCCGCGGCGATCGCCGCCAACCCCAGAGGGGCGGCCAAAACCAGAATGAAGAAGATCGCTTCAAACAGGATAAAGAAGAACGCGGCAAAAGGAGCCAGAACGTCTCCCACGACGCCCAGCGCGCTGAAGATGAAACGAGTCGTCTCAATCGCCAGGAGAAAACACAACGGCGCGACGATCGTCATAAGAGCCGAAGGAAAGCGTTTGGTCGCAAATTTGAGAGACGCCGCCGTCGAAGACCGGGACGTCGACGTTAATCGCACGACGGCTGTTCGCGACGCCGCAAGCGCAAGCCACGCAGCAAGGAGAAATCCAACGCACTGGACGATGGTAAAGGAAACCGGGCTTTTTCTCGATTGGGCCACGATCGACGTTTTTGAACCCGGCGTATTCGATGAAACAACGTTCAAAAGGCGCGTAGCAGGCGCAAAGGCATAACGAATTGGGACGACGCCGAGACGCGCCGCTCCGTCGGCGTTCACGATCGCGCGTCCCCCGGCTGCGAGGACGCGCTCTTCGGTCCACGAGGACGCGAACCTTGAATTAGAACCGTCCGTAATCACGCAACTTGTCAGAATGACAAGAAACGCGCCTAACAACAGGAACGAAGGCTTGAACGTCGCAGAAAAAGCACGAAAAAAAAGCGTTAAGGGAACGAGCTCCAACCAGTCGACCCGACGGATCGTTCCAGCGTCAATGTCGTAGGTCTTAGTCATCGCCATATCTCCTATACGCGTTTTGTTCTTGTAAACACGCCTATTCTACTTTTTCCGTGTGAAAGCGCAGGTCAAGAATCCGGGACAAAATCAGGGAGTCCATTCCATACAATATTCCAACTTCGCAACACGATCGCCTCTCAGTCTCTATTGTACGTCAAAACGTAAAAAAAGTAAGGGTGAGCATAAGGAGACGACGGAGTCCTTTATTCGCCGTCGTTTTCGGAATGAGAATCTCCGTCAGAAGACGTCGATCCCTCGGCAATCTCGCGTTCCAATTTGTCAACATTCAGCGAATAAACGGTGTATTCCTCGTTAAACCAGCGCTTCGCGTCAATCTGCTGACAGCGTTTTGAACAAAACGGAAAAACGACGTTCGGATCGCTTTGTAAAAACTCTTTGTTACAGATAGGGCAGCGCATTGATCATCTCCAAAAGCACAAAGTATCGGCAAAAAAAGCTCCGACGGGATTTCGATGGAAATCGACCGCCGGAGCTCTCGCCTGCATAAACGATTCGTCGATCACTTCGAAGCGGAACCGGCTGAAGAGGCGTTCTTTCCTTTGTAATCGGTGCAGTAGAATCCAGAGCCTTTAAAAATGACGCCCACTCCCCCGCTGATGATCCGGCGGATCTTGTTGGAACCGCACTCGGGACAGACCTTCACAGGATCGGCGGTCATGGGCTGGAAGATCTCAACTGTTTTGTGACATCCGTCACATTGATATTCATAGGTCGGCATTTTTTCGTTTTGACCAAAATTTATGTCGCGTCCATAATCGAATCGGACGAGACGAAGGTTCTCTATCAGGCTTCTTCCTGTCTGGAAGCGGCGGTCGCAGGGGCGGCCAGAACGACCTGCGTCGCGCGAATCACGCGATCGTAAAGCTTAAAGCCCGCCTTGACTTCAACGAGCACCGTATTGGCAGGATACTCGTCGGAAGGCATAAAAGCGACGGATTCATGGAAGTTCGGATCGAAGGGCTTATGGAGCGCGTCAATCTTCTCTATCCCATTTTTCTGGAAGATCTTGAGGAATTCCTCTGCAACCATCCTGACGCCCTCAATCACGGCCGCTCCGTTATGTTCCGGATCGTCAATGTTAAGGGCCAGCGTCAAATTGTCCCAGACGGGAAGAATCGCGCGCGCAAGATCAACGGACGCGTACTTACGTTCCTCGTCGTGGAGCCGTTTCGTTCGAGCGCGGAAATTCTCGAGTTCTGCCAGCGCGCGCAAACCGCGATCTTTCGCTTCGTCAAGTTCCTTTTTGAGCTTGTCATACTCGGACTTGGGAACCGTCGCCGTCTCACTTTCGGAAGCGACATTTGCGGCGTCCGCGCAGGCGTTGAGCGCTTCGTCGGAAAGCTCCTGCGTTTCGGAACCTGTCTCATTAAATTCGGGCCGTTCGTCCCGCTTTTTATGATTGTCGGATTTCATAGTTGCTACAACCTCGTCGTCGGACGAGGCCCCTTGTATAGTCTGCGACGTTCCATTCCGAAAGAACAGAACGTCGACCTTTACGGCAGTTAAAGGAGAATAAACCGGAGGCAAAAAGAACGTCAGGACGTCTTTTCGTCCTTCGATTCGTCTTTGCCTTCCGGCTTCGAAGCCTTCTTGTCAGGGAAGAACTCCGAAACAAATTTTTTAAGGCTTGAGCCAAAGGAACGACGTTCAGGCAAAACAGCGTCTCCCTCATATTCTGCGAGTTTCCTCAGAATCTTCTCATGCTCAGGCTTAATTTTGGTCGGCACCTCAATGAAGAGTTGAATGAGGAGGTCGCCCGCCACGTTGCGACGTGGGGTCGGCATCCCTCGCCCCTTGAGACGGACGACGTCGCCGTTTTGAGTTCCGGCCGGAATCTTGATCTTCTCAACGCCGTCGAGCGTCGGAACGTCAATCTCGGCGCCAAGAGCCGCCTGCGCGTACCCAATGGGAATCTGACAGACCAAATCCTGACCTTCGCGCCGGAAGAGAGGATGCTTCTTAATCTGAATAAGGACGTAGCAATCGCCGGAGGGACCGCCGTTGGGACTTTGATCCCCTTCTCCTTGAAGACGGAGACGCACGCCGCTGTCAACGCCGGCGGGAATACGGATCTCACGCGTAACTTCACGCGGCGTCAATCCGGAACCGCGGCAATCCGGGCACGGTTCGGCAATGACCGTCCCACGCCCGCCGCACTTCGGACACGTCGTCTGAATCGAGAACACTCCTGTCGACTGCTGGATACGTCCGCGACCGCCGCAGTATTTACAGACCTCGGGCTGCGTGCCCGGCTTCGCGCCGGAACCATGGCATGTTTGACAAACCTCACGACGACGAAAACGGATCTCTTTCGAAACGCCCTTGGCGACCTCGTGTAAATCGAGCGTCAGCCCGCAACGCACGTCGGCGCCCTGCTGAACGCGCGCGCCGCCGCGACTGGCGCCCCCTCCAAAAATATTGAAGATGGAATCGCCAAAGACGTCGCCAAACGCGCCAAAAATGTCGCTGATATCCTGAAAACCGCCCGCGCCGCCATTTCGCTCAAGTCCGGCGCGTCCGTAACGGTCGTAGACGTCCTTCTTTTCAGGATCGCTGAGGACTTCAAACGCCTCGGCGCAAAGCTTAAACTTCGCCTCGGCTTCCTTATTGCCAGGATTACGGTCCGGGTGATATTTGAGCGCCGCTTTACGATACGCCGATTTAATCTCGTCCTGCGACGCGGATCGGTCTATTTCTAATATTTCGTAATAGTCGACTTCTTCGGCCATCGTTACTGCTTCCACCGGTCGGCGATAAAGCCGGCCTTTTCATATCGTCGCGTGAATCGCGAATGGGGATCACAAATCTCCAACGTCGTCGGATCGACTCCAACGCCAACCAATCGCCCTCTAAAATCAGGGCGACGTTAAGGACAAGCGCGCGCCTTCGCGAAACGCTTGTCAGAATCGGCGAACGGACTCGACGTCGCGTCAACCACACGAGCCGCGTCCGCCGTTTCCGAAAACGAACGCACAAAGCCGGAGTCGCGCGACTCCGGCGAGGAGGCGTCCGCAAATCGTCCGAGCGCGTGACTCGGACGGTTTCTCAAGGATCAACGAACCGCGTCGGCGATTTCCTTGTCCTTCTTGACGTCAGTCACGAGCGTTTCGGTCGTAAGCATGAGGCCCGCGACGCTCGCAGCGTGCGACAGCGCGGCGCGAACGACCTGCAACGGATCGATAACGCCCGCTTCGTACATATCGACGTACTTGCCAGTCGCGGCGTCATATCCCATGGAGCCTTCCTGAGAGGCGACTTCGTCAACGACCACGTCGCCGTCGGCGCCGCTGTTGTCGACAATCTGCTTCAGAGGCGCGGAAAGCGCGCGAGAAAGAATGTCGACGCCGATCTTTTCATCGCCACGAACGTTGGCGCGAACCTTGTCGACCGCTTCGCGGCAACGCAGAAGAGCGACGCCGCCGCCCGGAAGAACGCCTTCAAGAGCCGCCGCTCGGGTAGCGTGAAGCGCGTCGTCGACGCGGTCTTTCTTCTGCTTCATTTCGGCTTCCGTGTGAGCGCCGACGCGAACAATAGCGACGCCGCCGCTGAGCTTCGCGAGACGTTCCTGGAACTTCTCGCGGTCGTAATCGCTTTCAGCTTCGGCGATCATGCGACGCAGGAGGTCCGTACGCGCCTTGATATCAGCCTTCTTGCCGCCGCCGTCGATAATCGTCGTAGAATCTTTGTCGATGTTGATCTGCTTTGCTTGACCAAGCTGGCTAAGCTCGATGTTCTCAAGCTTAACGCCAAGATCCTCGCTAATGACTTCGCCGCCGGTAAGAATTGCGATATCCTGCAACATCGCCTTACGACGGTCGCCAAAGCCCGGGGCCTTGACCGCCGCAACGTCAACAACGCCTCGGAGCTTGTTAACGACGAGCATGGTGAGGACTTCAGCGTCGACGTCCTCGGCAATGATGAGAAGCGGTTTGCCTTTCTGAGCGACTTTTTCGAGAATCGGAATCAGTTCACGAATGTTCGTGATCTTCTTCTCGTGCAGGAGAATGTACGCGTTCTCGAGGGTGCACTGCATCGCGGACATGTCGTTGATGAAGTACGGAGAAAGGTATCCCTTGTCGAACTGCATACCCTCGACGACCTCGTAGGTGGTTTCGGAGGTCTTGCCTTCTTCGACCGTAATGACGCCGTCGTTGCCAACCGCTTCCATGGCGTCCGCCAGAAGATTGCCAATCTCACGATCGTTGTTCGCGCTAATGGAACCGACGTTGGCGATCTCTTCCTTTGTCGTAACCTTCTTTGCCATTTCCTGAAGCTTGCCGATAGCGGCGCTGGTCGCCTTATCGACGCCGCGACGAATCGCCGTCGGATTGCTACCGGCCGTAACGTTGCGCAGACCTTCCTGGAAGATTGCGCGCGCGAGAACGGTCGCCGTCGTGGTGCCGTCGCCGACTACGTCGTTCGTCTTGGACGCGACTTCGTTGACGAGCTTGGCGCCCATGTTTTCGAACGGGTCCTCCAACTCGACTTCCTTACTGACAGTAACGCCGTCCTTAGTAACCTTTGGACCGCCATAAGCTTTACTCAAAACGACGTTGCGGCCAGTCGGACCAAGAGTAACCGCGACTACGTCGGCCAGCTTATTGACGCCGTCAAGCATCTTGCGTCGCGCCGCGTCGTCGAAGATCAGTTGCTTTGCCATTGAATAATGTCCTTATATACTCTGTTTGGAAAACCTGACGCGTTCAGGCGTCAGGGCGTTTCCTTATGTACTGAAAGGTGGTAAAAGCGTCAGGCGCGAGTTCACGCGTTCTTGACGACCTTGGCGAGAACGTCGCTTTCACGCAGAATCTTGTACTGTTCGCCGTCGACTTCGACGTCGGAGCCGGAATATTTGCCATAGATGACTTCGTCGTTGACCGCGACGTTCATCTCAGCGCGCTTGCCGTTGTCGAGAAGACGACCGGCGCCAGCCGCGACAACAACGCCACGCTGCGGCTTTTCCTTCGCGCTGTCGGGAAGGAGGATTCCGCCGGCGGTCTTTTCTTCAGCTTCCAGCGGCTTAACAACGAGACGATCTTCCAAAGGCTTGAGGTTCAAGGTTTTCTTAGCGGACATTATAAATCCTTTCAATATAGCAAGTTAGTTTATTTGTCAGTAAATTTTGAGGGATTCGCAGGGCAAGCTCGCCGGACGTCGACCGCTTGCCCGCGACTTTTATGAATCGGCTTCGTATCAGAAGCCGCCCATGCCTCCCATGCCGCCCATCGCGTTCGGATCTGGCGCGGCAGGCTTCTCTTCCTTAGGAATCTCCGTCAACAGGCAGGAGGTGGTCAGCAGCAGAGACGCGACGCTCGCGGCGTTCTGCAACGCGGTGCGAACGACCTTCGCGGGGTCAATGACGCCAGCTTCGACAAGATCGCAATACGAATCCTTGTCAGCGTCATATCCGTCGTTCTTTCCTTCCATCTTGCGGACGCGATTGACAACGACAGAGCCTTCGACGCCGGCGTTTCTGGCAATCTCGCGAATAGGAGCTTCCAGCGCGCGCTTGACGATCTGGACGCCATAGACTTCGTCGCCAACCGCGTCCTTGACCTTCTCGAGCGAGTCGGCCGCGCGGAGTAGCGCGACGCCGCCGCCAGGCACAACGCCTTCTTCGAGCGCGGCTTTCGTCGCGGCCTGAGCGTCCTCGTACAAATATTTACGTTCCTTGAGCTCAGATTCCGTCGCGGCGCCAACATTGATGCGCGCAACGCCGCCGGCGAGCTTCGCCAGACGTTCCTGAAGCTTTTCCTTGTCGTACGAACTCGTGGTCGTTTCGATCTCGGCGCGAATCTGCGCCGCGCGCGCCTCTATGTCTTCTTTCTTGCCAGCGCCGCCGACGATCGTCGTGGAATCGCCGCTGACAATGATCTTCTTCGCATGACCAAGGTCGGTAATCTGAACAGCGTCAAGTTGGACGCCGAGGTCCTTATAAACGGCGGTCGCGCCTGTAAGAATCGCGATATCGCCAAGCATCGCCTTACGACGATCGCCGTAGCCAGGAGCCTTTACGGCGCAAACCTGGAGAATTCCGCGGAGTTTGTTAACGACGAGAGTCGCGAGCGCTTCGCCTTCTACGTCTTCGGCGACGATGAAGAGCGGATGACTCTGCTTGACCAGCGCTTCAAGAAGCGGAACGAGCGACTTGGCGGTCGAAATCTTATCTTCAAAAACGAGAACGAGCGCGTCTTCGAGTTCTACCTTCTGGTCGTCGGCGTTTGTCACAAAGTGAGGCGAAAGGTAACCGCGGTCAAACTGCATGCCTTCGACAACGTCGACGTACGTTTCAAAAGACTTCCCTTCGTCGATGGTGATAACGCCGTTTTTGCCAACCTTCAGAAAAGCGTCGGCCAAGACCTGACCGATCGTGGAGTCGTTATTACCCGCTATTGAAGCAACCTGCGCGATCTCCTTGCGGCTCTTATCGTTGACCGGAGTGGCAAGCTTATTGACGTATTCGCCAACAACGCCGGCCGCTTTCTGGATACCACGTGAAAGCGCCATCGGATCGGAGCCGGCGGCGACCATCTTGAGACCTTCAAGAAAGATCGCTTCAGCCAAAACCGTCGCGGTCGTCGTACCGTCGCCGGCCGCCTGATTCGTCTTCGACGCGGCTTGTTTGACAAGCGACGCGCCAAGGTTTTCCTCCGGATCCTCAAGGACAACGTCCTCAGCGACGGTTACGCCGTCCTTCGTGACCTTGGGAGCGCCCCAACCCTTATCCAAAACGACGTTTCGACCGCGGGGACCCAACGTGCTTTTTACGGCGCGAGCCAACTTCTTGACGCCCTCGGCAATCGGACTACGAGCAGCGTCGTCAAACGACATCTTTTTTGCCACTGCGGAATACTCCTTATTTAAAATGTTTAAGTCGACCCCAAATCCTTCGTCGCGGCACGTTGAAAAACGTCGACGCGAACGAATAAGCGAATCGTCGACGTACGGTCGTCTCAACGCGTCAAAGGACCCAAAGTCTTTTTTGTTCGTGCTTATAATCCGCGTGACGGTCGTTCGTGACGGACGCCGAACACACGGACGTTCTCATTTTAAGCACTACAGGCGCCAAACATGTTCTCCTGCGTTTTTTATCGCCAAAGTTTTTTCTTTTTTAGAAATTCGAAACATACTATCAGTTCATTCATCAGTAAAAACAGATAAAAGACGTAAAAAAGGCGTCTTTTACGCCAACGTCAATAGTTATGATCTGGTCGGCGTCAAATTGGCAGTTTAGTATGGAGCAGAAGTCTGGTCCTGATTGCGAATGTTGGTTCACAGAAGGAAAAATGTCAGGTTCGAGCTCTGTTCAAGCTTCGGCAAAGACAAATGGCAAAGGCTCCGTTAATCAAAAATAACCGCACGTCAAAACCTTCCACGTTTGACATGCGGCGAAATAAGAAAAAAGAGCTTTTCGAAATCAGGGACGATCAATCGTCGCCTTCGTAGAAATCCTCGTAACTCGAAACGTAACCCGGTAGCATTGAGCGCTCTTTTTCCAGTTCATAAGCCTCAATGATCGCGCCATGCATACGTTCGCGCGCCAGAGTATTAATCGGATGGACGACGTCTACATACAGCTTGCTCGGAAAGGCGACGACAAGCTCGCGGTAAGGATCGTCCCGACTCAATTCGGAGCCGCAATTATTGCAGAAGTTGGATCCTACAGAATTCTTCTGATGGCAATGAGGGCAACGAAACGCAAGTTTACGGCTTGGCATGGCGACGAAATAGCCCTGATTTCCCTCGAGGATCTTGAGGTCTCGTACTACAAAGGAGTTATCAATAATAATCGAACAAAACGCCCGAAGACGTTGTCTGGAAGCGTCACCTTCGATCAATTTGATGCGGATGCCAGTAATATTCATGGATATTCTCCAGCGACGTCGTCAGAGGGTGAAAAACCGCGAGGAAAACGAGTAATATCGACGTCCTTACCCCTGCGCGGATATGGTCTTCGCAACAAAAACGCCGTCGATCTCATAGAGTCTTTCAACGTCATGTTCGACCAGAGCGCAAATTGCTTCCGCGGCGCTCTTCGCGGTGGTTTCGTTCGGATAAAGAGCAAAAAAGGCGGAACCGCTACCCGTCATTTGAACGGCAAGCGTTTCGGGAACCGACGACAAAACCGACTTCCAGCGCCCCACGCCGTCCCACAACAACGCGGCGGCTTCCTCCAGACGGTTAAACAACAGCCTTGAGAGGAAAGCTGGAAATTGATCGCCTTCGTACGTTTCTATGGAATGAATCGTCTCGGCAAGCGATCGCTTCGGCGTGTGAAACGTCAACGAACACCGTCGATAAACCTCCGAGGTCAACAGACCGACTCGTGGTTTAACAATCGTCGTCCAAAGCTCCGGAAGCTTGAAAGCCTCGACAAGCTCGCCGCGCCCCCGACCAATCGAAGCTCCTTCCTCAAGGAAAAGAGGAACGTCGCTTCCAAGGCGCCCGGCAATCTCACGCAGTTTGCTCTTCGGAAAAAAGTTTCCACTAAGAGCGTTTAACACCAAAAGAACGGCGGAGGCGTCGCTGGATCCTCCTCCTAATCCCGCTTTTGTTGGAATTTTCTTGAAAATCTTTACATGCATATTAAAAAGCTTATCGTACGCGCGATATTTCCTTAATTCAGAGCAGAAAGCGTCGTACGCTTTCGCGACTAGATTTGATCTGTCCGCCGGCACGTCCGAGGAAGGTCGTCCGCTTTCGTTGAAACATTCAAGCGTTATTTCAGGAGCGTCTGATTCGGAAAAATAACAATCAATTTGGTCAAACAAACTGACAGGCGCGACAAGCGTTTCCACGTCGTGATAACCGTCGGATCGTTTTCCCAGAACTTCAAAGAACAAGTTAATCTTAGCTGGCGCCCATACGCGATAGAGGGAACCGTTTTCCAGAACGTCAATTTTCATTGTGCTCGACTCCGACAAACGCCGAGATAACAGGGGCGCCAACGTTCAACAACAACGCAGGCGCGTTTAGAGAAAGGTCTATTGTTTCTGTTCACGAAGACTCCAACGCAACTGTCCGCATGCCGCGTTGATACGATCTCCTTTTTTAAACCGCACCTTGACTTGAATTCCAGATTCTTCGAGCGCGGAAACAAACCGACGGATCGTCGCCGTAGACGGGGTTTTAAAAGGCAATTCAGGCGCGGGATTATACGGAATAACGTTCACAATCGCCGTCTTATTCCGAAGAAGGCGCGCGAGTTCATGGGCGTTGTCGGGCGAATCGTTGACGCCGTCGAGGAGGATATACTCAAAGGTCACGCGGCGGCCCGTCGTATGGAAGAAGACGTCGGCGGCGGCCAGAACTTCTGCGATTGGATGGACTCGGTTCTGCGGCATGATACGGTCGCGTATCTGATCGTTGGGCGCATGCAGGGAGACCGCAAGCTTGTACGGAACCTTTTCTTGCGCAAGTTTGCGAATACCGGAGGGTATGCCGACCGTCGAAATTGTCACGCGACGATTGCCGATATCGATCCCGTCAGAAGAAGTCGCAACGTCCAGCGCAGGAAGCAACGCGTCGAGATTGAGCGTCGGCTCTCCCGTTCCCATCACAACGATATGCGTCAATCGCTCGTCCTTGGGCAACAGCGCGTTAAGTCGTAAGAGCTCCTCGAGAATCTCGCTTTTCGTCAGGTTGCGCACAAATCCTCCCAATCCGCTCGCGCAAAAAGCGCAACCCATCGCGCAACCAACCTGAACGCTCACGCACGCCGTCCGGTGATCGCGATCGTCGCGAAGCAACACGCATTCGACGCGACGTCCGTCGCGCCATTCGACAAGAAGCTTGACAGACCCGTCGTCAGAAACCGATTTCGCAACGAGACGTCCCTCAAGCGCGGAGTCGGCAGCGTCCATATCGTCGGGCTCCATTTCCTCGCGCGAATCATTGTGGACGAGGAGCGGTTTAGGAGCGGGAACGTCGGACCCGGGTCTCGCAAAGATCCGCGTCAACCGTGCGCGCATCTCTTTGGAAAGATCGCTCATTTGCGAGAATCGCGCCGTCTTGCGAGAAAAGAGCCAGCGGCGTATCTGGCCCGCGCGATATGAGGGAACCCCCATTTTCTTGAAAAGCTCGACAAGCTCGTCCTTGGAATAGGAGAGCAACGGTCTGTATTCCAGTTCTTCTTCCAACCTGTAAATCCTCGCGTTTCAGAACAAACGCCAAT
>CACYBR010000075.1 GCA_902772705.1 uncultured Planctomycetota bacterium | reverse complement strand
TCCTTGCCGTCGGGAAGCTCCGACACGAGAATTTCGTCGCCAACCTCAAACTCCTCGAGTCGCTTGCTCTTGATGAAGCGCCACAGTTTCAAAAAACCGACGATTCCGGCGTTTTTAAGAAAGTCGCCGGTCGTCAGTCTGAGCGTTCGCGTCGACAACGATTCGGCGCTCCCCAAAGGCTTGGCTACTTCTCTCGCGTCTGTCGCTTCGCGTGATTTCTCGGGCAGACTCCCTTCGCTGGGCGATTTCTGGCTCGAAGAGCCGCCGTCCCAATTCGGGAAATACTGTTCCTTGTTATTCATTAAAGGCTCCTTTTCGCTCAATATCCGACGACTCTGAATTTCCCATGGCCGCTGCCTGTGGCGGAACCAAGGCCGCACAGTAGCAGGAAATTGAGAAGCTCGGTCGAACCTCTGATTTCATATTCGCCAACGTTGCCCGTGACGCGCATTCCGTTGAAGTAATGCACAACCGTCTTGCGAGGCGCAATCGGTATGAGTTCAAGATCGTCAACCGGGAGCGAAAGGCCCGCGAGCTTAACGGCGGCGTCGGCAGAAAAGCGCAAGGCGTCGACAAACCCCTCGGAGTTGTAATTGAGGAAGTCGTCGGTATTCTTCTCGCGGTCATGACGTCGGGCCAGCAACGCCGAATCAAATTTGATCAGCGCGCGATTACCGGCAATAGCGGGCATTTCCAGCGTAACCAGATTGGCGATCCTGAGAAAATTATAATGCGCAGGATAGGATTCGCGACGCGCGTACACCCCCAGAAATGCATTATAGAGATTCATTAGATCGGCGTAATCGTAAGTGGAGAGAAAGAACGAGAACGAGTTTCCCCCCAAAAAAATCCAGTCGCGCGTAAACCTCGGAGCGGGAAATTTGCAACTGAAGGTGTAACTCTTTCCCAATTCGGAAGCGTTGCGCGTTTTGTCAAACCATTCGCTGTAAAGATCATTGTCATAGGTCTCTACCGCATGTTTGATAAAACTCAACATGAGCGAATTGTAACCCAACGAAAGCTTATCGTTTTCCGTTTCGAAATCAATTCTGATCTGTTTCATTTATCTCAATCCATAAATAAAAGGATTCGTGGTTCCTTTCAACAAGAGGAATTCTAACCTACTTTCCCAACCTTGTCAATAGGAACACCCATTTTTTGTTTTTTTATTAAAATTTCTATAGGGTTTTTCTTTAACTCAATAAGAAGCCAAGCAGACTCAATTCGAACTCTGCTATGGCGCTCCCGCCATATTTTGAAGCGAGCTGACAAAAACCCTTTTGTTTCCACATTTGAAGCCCGGCGTTTCATTCTCTTGATATAAACCACTAGAAAGAAAAAATTTGCAGCATTTATTCTACATATCGTTCTCTCTGGCGGCCCCCGCTTCCATAATTGCTTTCCTCACAATTTCAGCATGGTATTGAGTTAGACTGATCCCAAGCATCAACAGACAATAGAACGCGTAACTAACGACCAGCGTCGCCCAAAAGACTTCTACCGACTGACTCATCGCCTCTTTATGCGCCTTATGTTTGAACAAGTAGTGTTCAATCTCAATATCCCAATCATAAGTCAATATGTCAATTCTATGCAACCACTCCAAAGTAGAATCATCGTCGAGGCGATTAATCACATAGTCGACGGTAGACGGAGAATTCTGAGTTTTCGGCAACTCTTTTTCAAGATAGGAAATAAACCCTTTATTACCGACGAACGGATTTTCCAATCGAACGTAATTGAACGTATTCCACGCCATATTCACAAAAGCCAAAACTATCGTGAACAAAACGCACAAACGTACAAACCGCTTACTCCTCCTAAGAGCGTATTGGACTTCCCACTTTTCCGTCGCTTTTTCCTGCGCCTCCCGTTGCTTCCTCAACGCCTCTAACGTAGCCAGTTTGTGTGCGTATTCCGCTTCTGATTCCTTCCTTCGCGCCTCCTTCGCCGCCACCCTTTCAGCCGCCTTGCGTTCAATCGCCGCCTGACGATCCCGTTCCCCACTGGTAAAACGCTCGTCCACCCCCTTAATCTTACAGCAGACGGTCTCGACCTCCGTCGTATTGCCGTCTTTTGTTTCACGGACGATCAGCTTATCCTCGCGCTTGATCTTTCCCTTGTAGGCGAGGTCCTTGAGTTCGTCCATCGAGACTTCGTAACGGTTGCCGCCAATGCCGGGAAAATACAACTTAATTTCGCTCATAGAATTGCTCCTGTATAACATAGTTGAAAAACGGAACGATTCAGAGACTTCGTTCCTATCGATAATTATTATATACCAGACAAAACGTTATGTCAAACTTAGGTCGGACACAGACTGTCCTACCTGAAAAAATTTTTTCGGATTGATATTTTTCTCAAGAATCCCGTATTTCTACGAGTCAAACGCAATTTCAGACGGTAAATTGAAGAAAAAAAACGGCTAAATTAAGAAAAAATTTTTCCGGGCCTTCTTCGTCGACGCCCGACTTGGAACGAAAACGCGGAACCGCCTCGTGACGATTCCGCGCTCGTTTCGTTCGTTTTCCTTTCGCAACTCAGAAGTGCAACCCCGTGCCGTTGTCGTCGCTGCGATTGAGCCCGCCCTTGAGCGGCCCCTTCGGCTGGAGCTTGCGAATGCGCTCGCGAGTCTTTTCCAACGCTTCGTCGTCCTTGCGCTTCTCTTCCGCCGCAGCCGCCTGCGCGTCCGAGTCGGCCTTCTCCTGCGCCTCTCTGCGCGCCTTCTCGCGCGGATCTTCCTGCGTCTTCTTGATCGAAAGGGAAATCTTGCGCTTCTCAAGGTCGATCGAAAGAACCTTAACGTCGACGTAATCGCCAACCTTAAGGACGTCGGCAACCTCGTTGACGCGCTGATACGCAATCTCGCTGATGTGAACCAGCCCCTCAAGACCCGGTCCAATCTCGACAAACGCGCCAAACGACATGACGTTCGTCACGCAGCCGCGCACCACGTCGCCAACCTGAACCGTCGAGTCGACGCTCTTCCACGGATCCAACGCCGCGTCCTTAAGAGACAACGAAATGCGATTGCGGTCAAGGTCGATCTTGACAATCGTCACAACGACGCGATCGCCTTCCTTCACAACGTCGCTCGGATGCTTGACGCGTCCCCACGACATCATGGACGCCGGAATGAAACCGTCCACTCCGCCAAGGTCGACAAACGCGCCCGCGTCGATGACCTTGCGAACCAGCCCTTCGCGGCTCTGACCCTCGGCGATCTCCGCAAGCGTCTTTTCACGCTGCTCCTCGCGCTCTTTCTCCATAAGAACACGACGACTCACAACAAGATTGCGACGCTCAGGATTGCACTCCGTCACGACCGCCTTCCAACGCTCGCCGACAAACTGCTCCGGATTCTCGACCCGGAACGGCGCTATCTGACTGAAAGGCATGAACCCGCGAAGCTTGCCGACCGTGCACTCCAGCCCGCCGGCGTTCGCGCCCGTGACGACCGCTTCCACGATCGCGCCCTTGCTGAGACTGAGCCAGTCGCCGACTTCCGCGGCCGCGAGCGGCAACGAAACCTCGTAAACGCCGTCGTCCGAATTAAACTTCGTCACGACCGCGTCAAAGGTCATCCCCGGCTTTAGCTCAAGGTCGTCTGGAAACTGCTTGAGAGGAATCAGACCATACTCGCGAACCCCAATGTCGACAAAAACGGAATCGCCGTGAATCGACTCGACGCGCGCGGAGACCTTCGTCCCGTCTTCGAGCTGCGCGCTCGTCACGGAATCGCTCACGTTCGTCATGATGGAGTCAAGCGACTGACCTTCGAGGAGCGCGTTGAACTCGTCTTCCAGCTCGCCGGAAAGCCGCTCGCGACGGTTCGGAAGCGAAACGTGCGAGATCGGACCGCGCACCGCGGCCTTCGGTCGTTCCTCGCGCTCGCCTCGCTCGCGGCGTTCGCGACGAGGTCCGCGTCCTTCGCGTCCTTCGCGACCTTCGTCCTTGCCCTCGCCCTTCTCGTCGCCGTCTCGTCGACGTCGATTCTCATGACGACGACCCGCAAGAGGCGCGGCGCCGCCGTTCTTGGCGGCAAGTCGTTCCGCAATGACGTCTGGGGTCACAACCGGCGCGTCGGCGTTGATCGCGTCGTAGGTGGGAAGAGAGGGTTGCTGAGTCTCTGGGGTCGCCTGCGGCTGTTCAGAGGCAGCGTCGACGGGTTTGTTTTCCGAATTATCCATATTAAACACACATCTGGAAATATGACGCAACGCGCCAGTAAGGGCAATGTATCCCCCGGCCGCTCACGTGCGCAAAACGCGTCCGCCAAGCGACGACAAAAAGGGAGCTTAATCTCCACAGTATTTTACCCATTAGCGTCGACAATTAAAGGCGCAACGCCTGTTTTTTCCGTATTTTTCGCGAAATTCAGCGTTCACGATCTTAATAATTTTTGACAAACTGTGGGCTATCGTTTTAAGAGCTCCGATTTCGGGAGAAAAGCGTCGCGCTCCGCCCGGAACATGGATAGCGAAGCGGGAAGAATCGCGCGCTCAACGTCCAAAGGCTTCGTCAGCGTTTCGCAAGCCATTGGGCGGCCCACGAGCCCTCCGGCGCCGTGAAAGAGATTTTTTCCGGAAAAGCCTCGCGACCTATCT